>CAJMSX010000167.1 GCA_905216195.1 uncultured bacterium | reverse complement strand
TACGAACTGGCACAAATTCTTTCCGCTATGCAGCAAATCAAGAAAGAACAGGAGGACGCCAACCTGAAAATCGGATTTATCAATAAGAAGAAAGAGCGGAAAGCACTGGAAGAAGCAACCGAGAAATAATTGCTTTTTCTGAGTCACAGCTTTCCGAAAGAATAAAAAGGTCCGGAGAATGACACATAGCCGACCGATTTGAAAAGAAAGATATAAAGTCGGGAAGAAATAAGTAAAGTCGGGAAAAGAACCAATAAAACCCGGAAAAATAAATTAAAACGGTAAGCGATGAATGACTGTGTTCATTAGAGGTAACACATTCGTCTTTCCATCGCTTACCGTTTTTTATTTCAATACGAGATACGGTTTTCAATCTTGCTATAACAAGCAATCTGTAACCATATTTCCTTCTGTTTTTAAAGGAGCATACCCACATTCCCTTGTTCGTATCCTCTTGCTTCAGAGAAACGGAATAGCCTGGTATCTGGAAAAGGCACAACCTAGCTACATAAAACGGCGCAGCCTGACAGGTAGAAAGGGCGTAGCCTCCCAAGCCTTATTTCACCCTCCTATTCAACTGATTATTAGCCTTTTCTACCTTAGACTTACCGATTCGCTTCCCCGACACCTTCTTCTTTCCGGCAGCAGGCTTTGCCTTTCCGGCAAACGGGTTGTTACTTTTTTTGATTGGCATAACTCAATAGACGATCATTCTCCTTCGTAATACTCGCCCAAAAACCAGCGAGCCACAAAGTCCCAGTTATCGTGCAGCAGTTCTTTTCCGTTCTCAAAAGGGAATTGCGCTTCGGGCAGCAGTTCGTGTTCCATGCCGTACTTCAGCAAGTCGAACGGGCACAGTCCTTCCTCACAGAAGAGTTCGTATGCTTCTTCCTCAGCCACTTCCGCATTGTACAGCGGGTTCCGTTTATCGGCAAAATAAGGAGCCACATCCGGACCTATCAGCAATCCCTTCGGATTGGCATACATCACAAAATCCGAAA
>CAJMSX010000166.1 GCA_905216195.1 uncultured bacterium | reverse complement strand
CCAATCCCAACATGATCCCGGATTTGGAAACGATACCCGATTCCGAAACCTGGCGGATCACCTGCAAGGAGGTATCATATTTCGCCCGGCTACGCACGCCGTCCGACAATTCTCTCACCGTTTCCAAGTTGTGTGAAATCACTTCCGGGCGAGCCTCGATCACCTGTTGCACGAGTTCCTGCCGTCCCTGGAAATCCGGGATCAGCACCTCCATTGTCGTTTCGGGATTCACCCGTTTCACGGCCTCGATCACTTTCACCCAGTGAGCCGCACCCAAATCAGCCAGATCATCCCGATCCACGGAAGTGATCACGGCGTGTTTCAAACCGAGCAATTTCACTGAATTAGCGATGTTTTCCGGTTCCGCGGGATCCAACGGGGCCGGACGCCCGGTTTTCACGTTACAGAACTTGCACGAACGGGTACACACGTCCCCGCCAATCATAAACGTTGCCGTCCTGTTTCCCCAGCATTCGCCCTGGTTGGGACACATACCACTGGTACATATCGTATGTAGATTATGTTTTCTGACTATATTTAAAACCTCCGTGGAACTCTGTCCTTTCGGTAATTTGATCTTCAACCATTCCGGTTTTCGTCTGCTATTACAACACGTCATACTCTCTTTTTTTTATCGTACGCGAATATACGACGAAGTTTTTAAATACATGCCGATATTTTCGATCTTTCGAGGCGCAAAATTCGGGGGGAACCCTCTTTTTTTAACTATATTCAAATAACAGAAATTGCGTTAAATAAACTTGGACGATTTGCATTCATTCGGATTATACTCTACATTTGTTTGCGATAATTCAAAATCAATTTCGTAATGTACAGAGCAGAAATACACACAGAGAAAGGTGTCATGAAAGTTCTTTTTTTTGAAAAAGACGCGCCGAATACCGTTGCCAACTTTGTAAAACTCGCCCGCGAAGGATTTTATGACGGATTAACATTCCACCGGGTTATTCCGGATTTCGTGATCCAGGGTGGCTGTCCCAAAGGCGACGGGACC
>CAJMSX010000165.1 GCA_905216195.1 uncultured bacterium | reverse complement strand
GAATTTCTCCGGATGCTTCCCACGGGACATTTCATTCGATAACAGAAACTTTCCATGTTCTGGTACCGTGCCGGCCGAAAGTGTCACCTTGCTCGAAAGAAATCAATTCTATCCCCCGGGAGAAATTGTAGTTGACAACGAGGATGAAAACTTTCACGTGATTGACTCCTCAAACAATCGGAAACGATTGGCCGATTTAATCAAAAAAGAGAATGGTGAAAAATACGTTACTTTGCACAAGATAAAGGCTAACGCATGGAACCTTACTTTATCTCAGGAATTTTGTGGCGGGCATATTCGTAGCGGTTTCATAAAAAAAGCCGGAACGGGAAAGTGCAAGGCGGAATGGGTGGCAAACCTTCCGGAAGGGGGAATGTATGAAATATTTATCCATCGGCCTCATATTATCACGTATGGGGAAGATACGGGCACAACAGATTATCCCGGGATGAAAAATTACTATACCGTCTATACGCCCGAGGGCGGGAAAGAAATCGTCTTGGAGGTCCCGGAAGACGATAATCGACTCGTCTACGAGTATTCCTTATCGGCAGAAGAAGCTTGGGTATTTCTAGGCACATTTTCCCTACCTGCAGGAGAATCGCGTGTCGTGTTGGATGACCGGGGTATAGCTCCTATTACGGATGAAAAATTTCGGAGTACGTATAGTCAACTGGTAGTAGCCGATGCCGTTAAATGGGTGAAGGTAAAATGAGTGTGCCGAAAAAGTCTTGTTGACGAAACATCACTACCCCCACCAACTCTCCCCTTACACGGGGGGAGAGTTAAAATACTCTTCATCTTCAATGACTCTTCCTCTTCTTCTCTTTCCGTCTCGTTGGAGCGTTTCCCCGCCTTCCCCGTCGGAGCTTGCGTTCCGGGCGTTGGCGATGGCCTGAGGCTTTGGGGGGGACCACCTTTGCCGGGGCGGCAGTTGTGGTACTCGTGCTTTCCACGAGAGCGAAATCAAGTTGACGGGCAACGGTAGACATGATTCGTTTGTTGGCCTGGTGAGA
>CAJMSX010000164.1 GCA_905216195.1 uncultured bacterium | reverse complement strand
ATGTGCAGTTTTCCAGATTGGTCGTATCGTTGCTGTAAAGACTCCGGAACGGCACCGTTTGATTCATTTCGCCCTCCTTTAATTCTAAATATTCGAATTATACAACGAATATTTTTATCTCTATAGCCATTATATCACATAAGACTAAAAAAGTCAATAGGATTTTTCGATTTTTTTATTTCATTTTCTAAGTCAGACGGGCGGTTCCGAAGGGGTGGTTCCCTTTATAAAAAAAGGGATAAATAAAAGCTCCGCATCCGTATCCGGATGCGGAGAAATATTCATATTGAATCCTCTTTTTGCGGAGTCATTCTTCGAATGGGATGTGATTTTCCATGCACCATTTTTTGCGTCTTCGCGCAATTTATTTTTTTCGAAGCCGTGCCAGATGCGAACCGATAATCTCTCCTCAAATATTTTGAACGCAGTATCAAAGGGGATACCCTCCTTTTCCTGCTGCTGTTTTACCTTTTTTAACGCATCTGCTCCGCATTGATTCAGAAAAAGGGCCTCTAAGGAAACGATATCGGTTCGGAAGAGCGGAATGAAATTCGGGGATTCCTCCATTTCTCCCTCGTCAGAAAAATGAAGCTCTGTTTTCAGGGTGTCCGTATCATATATTTGACCGTCATTTTTACAATACCACTATAAATAAGGAGGTAAATCCGGGTAGGAACGCCCGTAATATATGATATCATCAAGATGGATCCGATCCTTCATTCTCACACCTCCGGTCAGTCATTCTCCGCTGTGGCGGACTCGCCCTCTGTAAACAGGAAGGTTGCGCACTGCTGCTTCCATTCCGGAAAAGGCTGCGGCGTCCGGAGATACTCGTCCGTCACGCGTGCCTCCAATCCTCCGTCCACCGGCGTCAGGGTCATCCGTATCAGCTCGGATGTGGTTCCCGTTTTGTAGGTATTGGTAATTCCGTTTTCTATGGAAACCGCATAGTAATTCTTATTTCCGATTTCAAAAAGCTGAACCATGCAGACGTATCCGTCAATGACTACAGTTCCTT
>CAJMSX010000163.1 GCA_905216195.1 uncultured bacterium | reverse complement strand
TAAAGTGGTTTTTCCCTTGAAAACCGTTGTCGATAAAGCAATAGCGATGGTAGTCCAAAGGCGTCAGCCGGAACACCAAGCATTGACCGCCAAGAAACAGCTCCGGTGCCCGTTCGTCCTGAACCAGATCCGAAACGCTGTAGCAGGAGCCTTTGATGCAGAAACGGCTGTCCTTTTCAATCGGGTAAACACTCAGCCATCCGTCGCAGGGACTGATCATGTGCGAAGGAGTATGATCCACCGGCACATCGGGGCGCTTGCGTACGAAAAAATCCTGAAAGTTGCTGAAATGCTGATCGCCAAAGGGGGACATATCAATGTTGTTCTTTTTTATGTACCGCTTGATGAGCGGTCTGGACATCCCGGTTCCCATAAACCATTCCGCCACGGTCAGGGCACCGGTATGCTGGATACCCTTCAGCATGATTCTGCCGGTGCGGGTGGAATAGAGATAATGAACAAAGTCACGCTTCTTTTGTCTTTTTTGGCTCTTTTTGTTCTTTTTCACGGTCACCGTATACCTCACTTTCTCAAAGTGTTCTGTGCAGTATATAGGAGGAATTCCGAAGGCAATTTTCTCCAAAAAACCTGTCGGAAAGACTTTAAAGGGGATATGCATATCCCAACACCATACTACACTGTTTTTGTTTGATTGTCAAGATGTTTCTGAAAAAACCGCTTGTGTTTCCGGATTGGCTTGAAAACGCAGGCTCCGATTGTTCAGAACAGGAAATGGGGGTGTTCAAAAACTCGGTCAGAGTTTTTTGACACCCCCGATGGCTGCCGCAAAATCCACCGGAACTTCTATAAAATGGGGAAAACCGACCGGGATCACATCCAAAATGCCGGAATCCCCATCGGCCTTTTGGGGGGCTGTAAAACAAGCAGGTTCTTTTACAGCCCCCTTCGGGATGGTTTCGTTAGGCAGGGAGAAACTGATGGGGAGAAATTTCCGAAAGGAGAAATATTCGGGCCTGTTCAGTTCTGCTCGATATATTTTTCTTCGGTTTCCTTGACCGCACGGGCA
>CAJMSX010000162.1 GCA_905216195.1 uncultured bacterium | reverse complement strand
CTTTTGCAAAGCCCTGTTCTTCCTCCTCAAGGGTCCTCTCCCCTCCGACCGTCGGATAGGCCTTCTCAATTCGGGTCTCCATATGAGCGCAGACCCACTCTTCCAGCCTTTTTGTCCAGCGTCTCAGTTCCCGGTCAAAGTCCTGCACCTTTTCCGGCATTTTCTTCTGGTTATGAAACAGCGCCGCGTAGGATACCACCGCATCCAGTGCCTCCACTCCGAAGATAACCCACACCAGGATCTTTGCCAGAAGGCCCGGCAGCAGTTTATAAAGAATCGTGAAATATTCATTTCCATAATACAAACAGAAGGTACCCAAAATTCCCCAGAGCAGGGAATAGGAAAGGCAGATATAACCGTCGAAATTCCATTTTTTTCCGGAGTAATCCCACCATTTTCGATGCTTCATCCGCTCCAGCACTTTTCCCGTAAACCATTCCACTGCCGTCGCCACGATCATACAGCCCAGGAATAAGAACACCGGATTATCCTTCAGATCCCAGAATGCCAGCGTCATAAACACCGCTGAAAAACCATAGGCAAAACAAACCGGCCCCGTAAAGACACCTCGGTTTATAAACTTCCGATTCTTCCCCGAAGCCACCGCCGTCTCAATTATCCCCCCCAGAAACGAATACACAAAAAACAGCCACAAAAGCTCATACCCTGAATAGTTCATCTCTTTTTCTCCTCTTTTTGCAGGTTCCCCCGATACTATACTATAGAATGGTGCATTTTACCATCCTTTCTGAGGATATAGAGGGGATTTTATGTTTTTTTAATTTTTGAAACTGCTTTTCTGTGAAAGGAAAAAGGCCCGATGTATGAGATCGAGCCTTTTTGCTTTCATATAATATGCTTTATTTTTGATTACAGGAAGGACAGAAACAGCTCACCGGAGCGTCAAAACTTGGATTGAAAGCATAAAAATTCTTGGAATCAAGCTGATCCTGAACCGTTCGGAGCGCTTCGCCGAAACGCTGGAAATGCACAATCTCACGAGCGCGAAGGAAACGGATCGGATCTGCCACGTCCGGTTCCTTCAC
>CAJMSX010000161.1 GCA_905216195.1 uncultured bacterium | reverse complement strand
TTCAACAACTTCTTCCATGTCTTTTTTCCCGGCTGAGGTCGCATTAATCTGGAGAAATGCTGCACTTGTCGTATTCGCAATTACTTTCGCTAACGTCGTTTTTCCGGTTCCCGGCGGTCCATAAAAAATCAGCGAACTTAATTTATCTGCCTGAATTGCCCGGTACAATAATTTATCTTTTCCGATAATATGTTTCTGTCCCACAACCTCGTCCAAGGTAGTCGGACGGAGTCTTGAAGCAAGTGGCGATTCGGTCTCTTTTTTCTGCTCGCTCATATAATCTAATAAATTCATGATTCCTTTCCTTCCTGCCGTTTATCCATCTGTATAACTTCGTCTCCATGGAAACCATAACACAGTTTTTCGCCCCATTCAAGTTTAGCTTTCGCAGCTGTTTTCTCCGTCAGTGCCGTTTCAAATGAATCAATTTTCTCCTCCGGCACCAAAAAACGAAACACAACCTCATTTCCATATTCACACGATAACTCGTGAATCTCGTTGGTCCTTGCTAAATATTGGATTTTTCCAACCTCGTTATAATCCACTGTAACGGTCAGCGGGTAACCGGTCTCTTTTTCTAAAAGTACACAGTGATTTAATCCCTCTTTCATCGCACCGGAATACGCAATTAAAAACACCCCAGTACCAAGAAGAGTTCCTCCAAAATATCTTGTGACGACTGCCACAACATTATAAATTCCCTGTCCATCCAAAATATCCAACATCGGTCGGCCGGCCGTTCCTGATGGTTCCCCGTCATCGCTGCAGCGCACCGTATCCTTATTTTCACCTAAAATATAGGCAAAGCAGTTATGTCTGGCATCATAATATTTTTTCCGCATCGCGGTAATTTTTTCAAGTGCTTCTTCTTCCGTTGTGACCGGAAAAATGTTCGCAATAAAACGGGATTTCTTTTCTATAATTTCCCCCTGTCCACCTTCGTAGAGTATCTTAGATGCTGTTTCCATCCGTTTCGTTCCTTTCTTTTACTTCGTTCCTACTCCTTACTATTATAGTAATTGCCCTTTCCCTTTTCAAGAGTTTTTGTT
>CAJMSX010000160.1 GCA_905216195.1 uncultured bacterium | reverse complement strand
TTCCCCGCTCGTCAATGCCCGCAAGCGTGATCCCTTTGGGGTTTATTTCCAAATAATAACCTTCCGGTTGCTCCGGAATCTGACGTTTCCGGGATTGCACGGCCCTATCGCCCTTTTCTCCCAGGTACAAAGGCAGTCCTTTCGATGAAAGGCGATCCCCCAAGAATGTTTTCAGTAATTTAACCGCCCGCGGATTAGCTTCTCGTTCTCCTTCCAGACGGAAAGTAACGGGAGTTGCCATATTTTCTCCCTTCACGGTTATTTGCCGAGGGGTTGGTTGTACCTGGATATCTTGAGCCATGATTTTCACCTGTAACGCGAAGAAACAGACGATATATAACAATAATTTTCTCATACTAAACGTTTATTCGGGTTTCTCTTTTTCTTTTTTATACCATCATTTTCGATTCATCACGTTCATGATCTGCGTACCCAAACCGACCCGGTAACCTTGTGAGATGAAAACCACGTCACCTTCCGCGTTCAACAAAACAACCAAAGGCAAATTTTCCACGTTTTGCAGTTGCAAATCACGACTCAACTGCTGGTGCAGTTTCCCGCCTTGATCGGTTCCCCACATGATGACTGAAGGGAAAGGACGAAAATCGGCTTGATTGAATTTCTTCCGGTTCTCCGGATCACGGAACACAAAATACAGCGGTATTCCCAACCGGTCAAAATCATCCTTCATTCCACTCATATCGCGTAACAAATGATTCGTGGGCTCTTTATCGGCTTCCACCAAAGCGATAGCCGTGTACCCTTTCCCCGGAATATTTATATTCTCCGACTTCCCGGTTATTTCCGACACGTAAGATAAAGGTAAAGAGACTTTTCCCAGCACTTTCGTGTTCTCCTCACAAGGCTGAATATACATATCCAAATCCGTCTGTCGGTCCGCCTCAATCTTGAAAGAGGTCAACGTTGCCATAACCGCCCCATCGCCGCGGCGGTTACCGGTAGAAAGGATATAGTTCCCTTCTTCCAACTCCACCGGACGTGCAAATATCGTTTCGTAGGAGGCCCCCACGCCCATGTCCACGTCGGCATTACTT
>CAJMSX010000159.1 GCA_905216195.1 uncultured bacterium | reverse complement strand
TATTAAGCGAGGATTGCAACATCTCTCATTTTGTGACGACCCGTCAGGGAGGTGTGAGCAAAGGTGCGTATGCCTCCTTTAATCCCGGTGAATACAGCGGAGACAATCCGGAAGCCGTCCGGGCGAACCGGAAACTTCTTTCGGATGCAATCGGAATTCCTACCGAACGTATCTTTACGCCTTTCCAGGTCCACGGGGCGGAGATCCGTTCGATCGAATCTTTTTTCCTATCCCTTCCTTTGGATGAACAGCGGGTTTATCTGCACGGTGTAGATGCGTTGGTGACGAATGTGCCGGGCGTTTGCATCGCAGTCTCGACAGCCGATTGTGTTCCTGTCCTGCTGTATGCTCCCGATGTAAAGGCGGTAGCCGCCGTTCATGCCGGTTGGCGGGGAACCGTACAGCGGATCGCCGCGAAAACCGTTCGTTTCCTTATTGATGAATATGGAGCCGATCCCTGTCTCATGAAAGCCGGTATCGCTCCTTCCATCGGCCCCGATGCCTTCGAGGTCGGAGAAGAAGTTGTCGACGCCTTTCGGGAGGCTGGTTTTGAAATGCAGCCTATCCTGAAGCGTAATGCCGATACCGGAAAAGCCCATATAGATTTATGGGAGGCTAACCGCCTGCAACTATTAACCGAAGGCCTTTCTGCCGGAAATATCGAACTTGCCGGAATCTGCACCTACACCCATCCCGACGAGTTCTTCTCTGCCCGTCGTCTGGGAATCAAAAGCGGGCGTATCCTGTCCGGTATTTTCTTGCGTGGTTCCTCCCTGTTTATACAATAAAGGATTACTCCAAAATGGATGCTTTTCATCAGATTTTAGTTGATCATCATATGTCATCATAATGTCTTTTATTGGTTTTTATATAGAGTAGAGGTGATAACACATTTTTTATGGAAAAATAGATGTTTCAGGAGGATATGCAAATAGAAAAATAGTTTTTTGTAAAGAATTGTGTTTATCTTTGTAGTAAATTGAGCGGTGTATAATATATATGGTCCTTTTGCTTATTAAATAAAAAAGTTATGAGACGAACAGATGTAGTAGAACAAATCAGG
>CAJMSX010000158.1 GCA_905216195.1 uncultured bacterium | reverse complement strand
TCGTCCGGCGGAGGAATTTATCGATAAGATTCGTAAAGGAATTGATCCCAAGTGGTCGCCTGAAGGGTTGGCTCGTCGTTATAAAAAAGGAGAACGGACCCCAGAACTGGTGAACGAGTATGCCTTGTTGCAGATGGAAACGGGGAATATTGAGTTGGGAAATCAAGTGATACGGGAGTATTTCAATAAGTTGTCTGACAAGAAAAGGGTGAAGCCGGAGAATCTTTTCCTTTATACTCGTTATGCCTTGAATTACCGGGATCCGAAAGCTGATTACATGTTTGCCCATAAAGATCGTTTTGTAAAGGAGAACGGACGGGAGGAAGTAGAGAGTTTGTTGTATAACTGGTTAAGGCAGCAGATTATGCCTTTTGTCGCGGCCCGGGTAGTTTCGGATATGGAGGTAAACGAGGGGGAATGGATACGCTTGAAAGAGAAGATTCACGATGCGGATTTGTCGAACGGGAAGATTCTGGCAGAACTGGAAGAGATTGCCGAGGTACGGTTGAAAAATAGCATGAGAGATTATTTGGATATCTGTCGGGAGAAGTTTCCACAACTGGAAGACCGGGATTGTTTCTCGATACTGGTCGGGTTTGGTGTTTTGAAGGAGCAGAATGAAGAAATTCGACAGGCTGCGGCGGATTTGTTAAGGGATAATCTAAACGTGGCGGAAGGATTCAATAAACGGGTTCTTTACTCGATCATGCTGGATTTGGAGGGAAAGAAGGAGTTCCGTTTACGAGCCGCGATTGATGCCGCGGAAAAGGGGAAAGTGGTTGTCACCTATTCTTCTAAGGGAAAATTTATGCAGGAAGAGCACGAGTTTGATAACTATATGCTGGATATCAGTATGGCGGGAAAAGATACTGTATCCGCGGGGATAAGATTTTTGTGTGATGAGTTGGCGATGCCGACTGCTGAGGGAACCAAGCTGAATCCGCATTTTAGTTTTATGATTGTGCCGGGAGAATTTGCCGTGTTAAAACTTGATTTGGAAAAGGGAAAAGTGCCCGTGGTGAAGTGGGAGAAGGGAGGACCTGTTTCCCGTGATTTCGTGCGGCTAAATT
>CAJMSX010000157.1 GCA_905216195.1 uncultured bacterium | reverse complement strand
CTGACACTCTCTACCTTCGCCGCCTGTCCATCTTTCCGGCAGATTCCCGCAAAATACCCCGGCGGAATCGGGCTGTCTTCGATCGCACGGACGCGCACCTCACCACCCGCCAGACGATTCCATGCGATAAACCGCGTATTCTCAAGTCCCAGCGAATTTCCAAGCACCGAAAGACTCTGGCATGGCGTCGTGATGATCTTCTCCCCATCCGCCAGATCCGGACGCGTGCTTAATTCCCGCGCACAGTGAAGTAAAATCGGCTCGATCGGGGCAACTTTCAGGTTTTCAATTCCAGATTCGTTTTCCGGCTCCTTCTGTATCTCTTCAAGCAGCCGAACCGCCTCCGGACAGCGCGCATCCGCAAGCGTCACGCCCGCCCGCAGACTAGCTTCATATCTTTCCCGGACGATCCGTCCCCAATCGCCCCGGCACTCGACCCGCGTCAGACCATGCCGTTCTAAAAAACGCTTCAGCGAATCTTCCTCACACATCCCGGCAGAAACCGGATTTATCCACAAATACTGCATTGTTTCTCCACTCTATCCAATCAGGCTGCCTAGCTTTCACACCTATGCACCTAATTTACTGCGTTTTCACGTTCCCTGCAAGTTAGTTTTTTCTAACTAGCTTATCATAGCAAAAAATCGATCTATTGTCCAGTTTTGATTGTAAACTTTTACAATTTTATAAGTTGACACTAGCCGGTTAAAATGATAAAATTGGTTTTAATGATTCCTATTTTCCTATATTATTAATAGGTTTTGTTCCGAACGGATTCCTGTTTTTATTGAATCCTATAAAAAAATATGCCTTGGCACATCCTCGCGGAGCGTTTTTTGATTGGAAAATGATGAAATTTAGTTACTTCTGTTTACTGCTGGCATACCATCTGCCACATAACTTCAAAAATTTATATACGTTGATTACATAATTCACAAAGGAGATTTTTCTATGAGTACAGCTACTTCTACCCAGACCTCTTCCACCGAATGTCCTTCTACCGAATCCAGCACTATCGCCGCTGATCCAGTTCTGACCCGCGAAGAGGCGATCGCGATCCTAGCGGGTCC
>CAJMSX010000156.1 GCA_905216195.1 uncultured bacterium | reverse complement strand
GTTGCCTTGTCGATGCCGTCGTCCAAGCACGCAGGAGGCCATGGGGTGTATTGCACCGACAGCAAGGCTGTCGTATTTAAGGATATTACTATGTATTCTGCACCGGCATTCGGATTTTGGGAGGGCGAATGCGATGGAAACATTTACGACAGCGTAAAAATAACGCGACGCGAAACCGGCGACTTTAAAAAACGCGCAAATCCCCGAATAAGAAGCCTAAATGCCGACGGGTTCCATTCTACTGCAGCTATAAAAGGTCCTGCTTTCTTAAATTGCGAAACCGGATGGAATGGAGACGATTCCATTGCGATAAACGGCCTGTATTATTTAGTGTATGGAGGAAATTCTTCTGCATTGAGAGTTGCGGCGCGCGGGGATAAATTCGGATTTTCCGTAGGGGATAGAGTTGAAATCTACCGTCCGGACGGGTCTGTTAAATACGCGAAAATAACTTCCATTAAGAAGTCGCATCCGGTTACAGAGGAGGAAATGGATTGGTTTAAGACACAAAAGGTCTATCCGGCTTTTATAGAGTGGAAAACTTTTTTTCAAGACGCCTACGAAATAGCATTGGATGCCTCCATTGAGATACCGCGCCGCAGTATGATTATGAATACAGCAAAAATGGGCAACGGATTTAAAATAAAGGGAGGAAAATTCGGGAATAACCGTTCAAGGGGGCTTATCATAAAAACCGGAAACGGCGTAATCGACGGAGTGACAATAGAGGCTGCGTGGATGGAAAGCATAAAGATAGCGCCTGAATGGTTCTGGTTTGAGGGCGGGCATACCGAAAACCTCACAATAAAGAACTGCAATATTTTGTGCGGAGCGGGACCGGCTATATCTATTAACTCCCCAGCAGCCGACGAGAAAACCTTCTCGGAGGCGGGAGCCAACAACAACATAAAGATAATCAACAATACTTTTAAGTATGTGAGCACACCAGTTGTGTTCGCCACATCCATAAAAGGGCTGAAAATGTCCAAAAATAGGTTTGATTTGATGGACGAAGGTTTTTATGTCTTTGTAAATCCTACCCACATGGGCGTTGAATGTCCCGAGCCTGTAAAA
>CAJMSX010000155.1 GCA_905216195.1 uncultured bacterium | reverse complement strand
CACCGTTGCGGCTCCGGCATCTTCCAGACGTTTACACAATACCGGGTCGGCCTGACAGTAAGGAAGTACAATAAACCCCAGCTTAGCCAGTTCTTCGGTGGCTTTCAGGGTTTCTACCGGATCGGGCAGCAGATAGCGGGGATCGGGATGAATTTCCAGTTTCAGCCAGTTGGTACCGAAAGCTTCCCGGGATAATTGAGCGGCAAAAATGGCTTCCTTGGCATCCCGTACGCCGGAGGTGTTGGGTAATAATTGTACACCTGGACGGAGAATGTGCTTTAACATATCGTCGTTCTTATCTTCCATCCGGATCCGTTTCATGGCTACGGTAACCAATTGACTTTCAGAAGCGATTATCGCTTCTTCCATCACTTGATTGGAAGAGAATTTTCCGGTTCCGGTGAATAAGCGGGAAGTAAAGGTTTTATCTGCAATTTTGAGTGTTTCCATGGTTTATGAATTTAATAAATTTAATATTTTTATTGTTTGCCTTTTTAGGTCAGGACTATTTTTGATCAGGCCCGATAAAGCGATTCCCTGAATACCTGTTTGCATTAGCGGCGGAATATCGGTTTCCGTTATTCCGCCGATAGCGAAGACCGGAATCGAAATCTTATTTTCCTGCATTCGGCCCAATAGAAACCGGTAACCTTCCAATCCGAGGACCGGACTGAGTTTCTCTTTCGTTGTGGTAAAAGCATAAGGCCCCAGACCGATATAGTCGACCTGCTGTTTTTGCCGGAGCAGGATGTCATCCCAGGTGTTACAAGTGGCACCGACGATCTTACCGGGGCCCAGTATCCGCCTGGCTTCCCATGGATCCATATCCTCTTTGCCCAGGTGCACACCGTCGGCTTCCAGTAAACGGGCGACGTCGACCCGATCGTTGATAATAAAGAGTGCCCGGTGACGCCGGCAAATCTCTTTTACCTTTCTCCCTTCACAGAGCATTTCGGCGAGGGAGGCTCCTTTCATACGGAGTTGAATCCAGCGCATTCCTCCCTGACAGACCGCTTCAACCTGCTCGCAGAGGGTCATCCCTTCTTTGGGAGCGGTGATATACTGCAAAGACAATTCACCGAGCCAGGTCTTTGAGTCG
>CAJMSX010000154.1 GCA_905216195.1 uncultured bacterium | reverse complement strand
TTTATCGGTTTTTACCAAAACGAAAGAATGGCTGGATAAATATTTTCAGGGTAAAAACCCGAAAATATCCGATTTGCCGCTGGCACCGAAAGGCGGGGAATTCAGACAGGCGGTATGGAAGATACTTTGTGAAATTCCGCTAGGACAGACGCTTACTTATGGCGACATTGCCAAAATGATTGCGCAAAAGACCGGGAAAAAAACAATGTCTGCCCAGGCCGTCGGCGGCGCGGTGGGACATAATCCGATTTCCATTATCATACCCTGTCACCGGGTTGTCGGAACGAATGGCAGCCTGACCGGTTATGCCGGCGGTTTGGATATAAAAGTCAAATTACTGGAATTTGAAGGCATAGATACTTCACGCCTGTTTCGTCCCAAAAAAGGAACTGCTTTATAACTATCTCATCTAAATTTTATAAAAGATAAGGCCCCGTATCTTGGGGCTAGGCTTATTAATCTTTCCACCATCGTGTCGTAGAGCTGTTCAGATTAATTTTTTCGCCCATCAACGGAGTCAGAATTTTAAGATTTGTATCTGAAGCTTCTTCCAAAACCATATCAATCGACTCATGCCAGGGATGCAGCGCCAAATCAAAAACCGCCCAGTGCACCGGAATAATTTTTTCCGTCTGCAGTTCCCGGGCTGCTGATACAACCTCCCGAGGAAACATATGAGTATTGGGCCAGCCGGTATTCCAACCGTCAATTTCAATAATGGCAAGGTCAAAAGGTCCGTATTGACGGCCGATGTCTGTAAAATGGATGCCGTAACCGGTATCCCCCGCCCAATAAATATTATATTCCGGCGTTTGCAAAACATAAGAATTCCACAGGGTTTTGTTACGATCCATCAGGCTTCTTCCTGAAAAATGCACCGCCGTCTGGGCAATGATTTTCAGGCCGTCTTTTTCAAACACATCATTCCAGCCCAGTTCAATAATCCGGTCCGGATTAACACCCCAGCCGCGTAAAGCGGCACCGACCCCGAGAGGAACGATAAAACGGGTGTTTTTTAAAGCCTGGACGGTTTTACGTTCCAGGTGGTCGTAATGGTTATGCGTAATGACGACATAATCGATTTGCGGAAGTTCAGATACTTTCAAAGGC
>CAJMSX010000153.1 GCA_905216195.1 uncultured bacterium | reverse complement strand
TTTTATACCGTCAGACCGGTCCGTTAAGACTTTCGTTGATTTTATCGGTTTTTCTCCTGTTCGGAAAAACAAAAGATTTTGTTTTTCTTTCGCTTATTCGAAGAACTCACTGAACGGCGGAACCCCTTACTGCGCAAAAAACTTTACGTTACGTTTCCGTCAGACACCATCGGTCGTTCGAAAAACCGAACCGGACACTCGTTCCCGCTCCAATGGTCTTCCGGCATTTTATAAACTCCAATTCATACTTCCCTCTCGAACTCAAGCGTATAAACGAAGCTATCGGCCCGGTAATAGCCGATATTCCATTCCAGAGGGCGTCCCCCCGGGTCATATACAAATCGTTTTCGGATGAGTATAGCGTCCCCGGGCTTGATTTCAAGCTTCTGAGCCAGAAATTTGTCGGCAAGCTGGGCACTGATTTCTTCTTTCGAAATTTTTGCAACAGAACTATAATCTTGTTCTAATATTTCGTATAGGGGACGGGAAAAATCTTCATTACCGGTCAGCCCTATCCGGGGATTGAAATAAGAGATGAAATAAACGAACGGAAATTCCGGATTACCCCGTAAACGCTCCAGTTTTAATATTTTCTTTTCATCGGTGATGGAGAAAAAACGACAGATCTCTTCTGAAGGAAGCGCCCAGCTGGTATGTAATTCATAGTTGGTCGGTTCGATTCCCTGCGCTTTCATTTCCTGGGTGAAACTCAACCAGTTTTTGGCTTTCGAGCTGACCGATTGGTTGACTACTATAGTACCGATCCCTTTTTTTCGGACTAATAACCCTTCAGTGACCAGGTTGTTGATCGCCTGGCGCAGCGTATTCCGGGAAATTCCCAATTGTTTCGACAAATCTACTTCGTTGGGTAACATCTTCCCTTTTTTATACTCCGGTTCCCGGATGATGTTCCTCAATTGATTTTCTATTTGTAGATATAAAGGTATCGCACTATTGTGATCGATCGATATTTTCATGATTGAAAAATTTAAGCAAAAGTAGGAAAATTGTATTTGCGAAAGTAAAATTTCATTCTTATAAATCAAAAAAAGTAATTGTTTTTTAGTAGTATGTTTGGATAATATGCTGATCGTTAGTTTGTTATTTATTCGGCTTGTGTCGGTAAAACAAT
>CAJMSX010000152.1 GCA_905216195.1 uncultured bacterium | reverse complement strand
ATTCAGTGCCACTAAGCCATCCCGGTGAGCGACAGGCGCATAGTGGTTATAATGTTTAGCAAACAGATCAGGGTATTTCACACTCGCTTCCTGCAAACCACAGATAACCACTTCCTCCGGTATTTCGGCTGCCGGATTCCCATCGAACCACCAACCGTTCACGGTCAATACGGGAGTGGTAACCAAATCCGTAACAGCACAGCGGAAAGTTTCGTTCATATCCACCTCCTGCCGGATATATTTCAACACGACGTTATAATCTTTGCCGAATAAGGGCAGCAGATTCAGATAAATATAATCTTCCTGTTTATTCGGGATTCCTCCCAAATCGACAAATTTACGGAATGCTTCCTCCCGGCAACCGTTCATTACCGCGCTGTTTCCTGCATCGAGCAAGGCCCGGCCTTCCCTGAACAAAGTTGCCAAATCGGTATTTATTTTTTCAAAATCGTTCATATCCGACTACTTACCTTTTACTTCTTCCTTGATCCAATCATATCCCTTCTCTTCCAGTTCGGCTACCAGCTCTTTGCCGGCGGTTTTCACAATACGGCCGTCATACAATACATGTACCACATCGGGTACGATATAGTCCAGCAAACGCTGGTAGTGGGTAATGACAATCGTAGCATTCTCCGGCTTTTTCAGTTTGTTCACGCCATTGGCCACCGTTCGTAACGCATCGATATCCAAACCGGAATCCGTTTCATCCAGAATAGCTAATTTCGGTTCGAGAACCGCCATCTGAAAAATTTCGTTCTTCTTCTTTTCTCCCCCGGAAAAACCTTCATTCAGGGAACGGTTCAGCAACTTATTGTCGATCCCGACCAATTCCATTTTCTGGCGGATCATCTTTAAGAAATCCCCGGCCGGATAAGGAGGCTGTCCATGGTATTTACGAATCTCGTTTACTGCCGTCTTCAAAAAATTCACCGTACTCACTCCCGGAATTTCTACCGGATACTGAAAACTAAGGAAAATTCCTTCCCGGGCCCGGTCTTCTGCCGGCATCTCCAGCAGATTTTTACCATTGAATTCCACTTCTCCCTGGGTAACCTCAAAACGTTCACGACCGGTAAGCACAGCAGAAAGCGTACTCTTTCCGGCACCGTTCGGTCCCATGATTGCATGAACTTCTCCGGCTTTGATTTCCAAATCA
>CAJMSX010000151.1 GCA_905216195.1 uncultured bacterium | reverse complement strand
ATGATCGCCTTGCTGGAGGACGGGTGTGTCACTCCTTACGATACGATCGACCTGGGTACTTCAGGGAGATATAAATTTTATGACCGTTATCTGACCGAATCGCATGATGGTTTAGGGAAAGTGACGGTAAAACAGATAATGGAAAAATCGTCGAACGGTATTGCGAAATTGGTGTATGATCATTATAAAGACCGGCCGGAGAAATTTGTAAACCGCTGGTATGCTATGGGGTTGGATAAGAAAACCGGTATTTGTCTGCCGGGAGAGATAGAGCCTTATATCAAATATCCCAAAGATAAAAGCTGGAGCGGTATCAGTTTGCCCTGGATGAGTATCGGGTATGAATTAAAAGTTACTCCTCTGCAGATTCTGGCTTTTTATAATGCCATAGCCAATGACGGTCAGCGGATGCGTCCGCGCCTGGTAAAAGAGATCCGGAACCGGGGAGAGGTAGTGGAATCCTTCGAGCCGGAGGAAGTCGGGGGAAGGATTTGTAGCCGGAAGACGTTGAACGAGGTAAAAGATATGTTGGAAGGAGTCGTCGAAAACGGTACGGCCCGGAATATTTATACGCCTAAATACCGGATCGCCGGTAAAACGGGTACAGCCCGTTTGGCAAGCGGGTCGAGCGGATATGGAGGTGGACGTTACCGGGCGAGCTTCGTGGGATATTTCCCTGCCGAACGGCCTTTGTATTCCTGTATTGTCGTGATCGATAATCCGACGAACGGTTATTATGCCACGACTGTATCGGCTCCGGTTTTCCGGGAAATTGCCGATAAGGTTTACTCTATGGCATACGTACAATACGGTAAACCCGAATATGAAGCGGATAAAACTTTGCCGGTATGTAAAAATGGCCTGAAAGAAGATTTTAGAACTATTTTCGATGAATTGGATATGGATATAGACGGAGTGAGGGATGCGGATGACGCAGATTGGGTGGTCACGGCCAGCAACGAAGGGGAAAATATCGTGATCAAACCCCGGCGGATTTCCTATTCATCGGTGCCGAATGTGAAGGGGATGGGTTTGAGGGATGCACTGTACGTATTGGAGAATTCCGGTTTGAAAGTCGATTTTTCCGGTGCCGGAATGGTACAGCGGCAATCGCTCCAACCCGGGGCGGAAGTTCCCAAAGGGTCTTATATCCGGATTGAATTAAGATAAGAGATTAAATAACGCGGCCA
>CAJMSX010000150.1 GCA_905216195.1 uncultured bacterium | reverse complement strand
AACTTTGCCAAATATATCGCCTTGTCGCAAGCTCCGGGACAGGAAGAAATCGATTTTACCATCTGGGGAGAAACCGCATCACCGTTTCCGCTGGATTTTGACGCTGCACACTTGCGGCAGCTTCTTCCGGCCGTTCCGCCTCAGGGCTACCTTGTTACCGGACTGGTCCGTTACCAGTTTGACCGGGGCAGCCGCTATATCCCTTACAATTCAATGTTTATAATTGACCGTAATGGAAATATTCCCGCATATTACGACAAATCGCACCTGGTGCCTTTCGGCGAGTATATCCCTTTAAGGAAATACCTTCCGGAATGGATTCGCCCCGTCGCCAATGTCATCGGCACATTTCGCGCCGGACCTGGCCCGGAAAAAATTGAACTTCCGGGTTATCCGCCGCTGGGAGGGCTGATTTGTTATGAAATTATTTTTCCTCATCAAATCATTGACCGCAATAACCGGCCCGGCTGGTTGATAAACCTGACCAACGACGGCTGGTACGGAGATTCGGCCGGTCCGCGCCAGCATCTTGTAGCCGCCAGGCTTCGTGCGGTAGAAGAAGGAATCAGCATCGTCCGGGCTGCCAATACGGGAATCAGCGCCGTAATTAACCCTCTGGGAATCGTCAATGCTTCTCTGGAACTGAATCAATCCGGGGTTTTAGATACATTTCTTCCACAGCCTGCTGACTTTTCCACAACCTACAGTAAGTGCGGCAACGCCTTCACTCTAATTTGGTGCCTGTGCAATTTAGTGCTTGCATTTTACCTGACTTTTCGTACTCTTCATATAAAGAATTAAACCGACTGGGACACTCATTCCGAGAATTAGCGACGAATAATATAACATATTATATAAAAAATTTGTTGACGTCTGCCCCACAAAATCATATGAATATAGATAGAGCACTAAATTAAAAGGAATTTTTCAAAATGACGAAAGAAATCATTAAAAGATCAAGCCGCGGAAGAACCCCTCAGGGGGAACCAAACCCGATTGACGTACATGTCGGGAACCGCATCCGTCTGCGCCGTACTCTCCTTGGCCTCAGCCAAGAGAAACTTGCTTCCTTGCTGGGCCTCACTTTTCAACAGGTTCAGAAATACGAACGGGGTATGAACCGCGTCGGGGCAAGCCGCTTATGGGATATCGGTAAAGTTTTGGAAGTTCCGATTAACTTCTTTTACGAAGATA
>CAJMSX010000149.1 GCA_905216195.1 uncultured bacterium | reverse complement strand
TTCAGCATACCGGGGTACACTTCCTTTAAAAACCTTGTTTTTCAATGCCGGATTCTGATAGAAAACTGTGATATCGTACCACCGGGCCAGCTTCTGCATAATTTGCTCCAGGGTCTGTTCTTCTAAAATAAATTTCCCCTTTTTCCAACTGATTATTTTGTCGACATCGACCTGTTGCCTGATCATCGAGCCATCACCGGTATTCAACACACACTGCTCACCGGGTAACAAAGTCATATCCCTGTCGGTAGTTGCTACTTTTACTTTTCCGTTTACTAATGTCGTATAAACCTGTGCTTCATCTTTATAGCCCGAAACGTTAAATTCCGTTCCCAATACTTCGATTACCTGATTGCGGATTTCTACCCGAAAAGGAAGGTGGGGATTTTTCTTCACCTGAAAATAAGCTTCCCCCTCCAATACGACTTTTCTTTCTTTTCCCGAAAATTCGACGGGATAACGCAAACGGCTTTCCGCATTCAACCATACCTGGGTCCCATCTGCCAATACCAAATCGAATTCTCCGCCACGGGGAATTTCTATTTCATTGTACACCACTTTCCCCGATTTCTCATTTTTTTCCTGCCGGCTATCGTAGGACAATTTCCGGTCGTCCGTTTTCGAAATCCGGACATCTCCTTGGGTAATCGTTTGTTGCAAGGTATCCAGATGAATGAGTTCACCGTTTTCCAAATGCAAAACAGCACGAGGTCCTCCTGCCAGAATAGGCCGGTCGACCGGAGGTTGTTGAAGCGAAGGCTGCCGGTGAAACAACCAGAAACTCCCCAACAAAATAAGGAATAGAGCTGCCACACCACCCGTCCAACGCAGCCGGACGATTAGCCTGCGGCGGGTAAAGCCGGCAATTTGTTTCTGCATATGCTGTAAAGGCTGCCGGGTATCGATGCCGGATAAACGGGAAACAGATTCCGATAAATAGCGGGTATCCTGCAATTTTTGGTACAGGGCCTCCTGCTCAGCAGATTGCCGGCGCCACTCTTCCAACACTTTATTTTCTTCTTCTGAAAGTGTCCCGATCCTTTCTTTCCCGATCAATTCGGAGATCTGAAAGACAGTATGTTCCAATTTTTCCATTTTAGCTCCTTCCTTAAAACATCCCTATAACGCAATCGATCTAAAATGGGGTAAAAAAAGACAATTTTTTTTGAATTTTTTTTATAAGGTAGCTAAAAATATCCGAAAGTGACTGATTCA
>CAJMSX010000148.1 GCA_905216195.1 uncultured bacterium | reverse complement strand
AACATGCCCGTATTATTCTTGCCAACCCGTGCATTATTAAATGAATTTAGGGGGCGTTTAAATGCGCATACTGGATTTAAATATCGGTGCAATAGGCATTGTTTTCCACCATTTTCCGGATTCCGCAAATCTGTCCTTCAATTCGGTTCAGACGGTGAATCAGTTTTTTTTGCTCTTCTGTGGAGCGAGCGGTTGTTTTTTTACAGCATCCGCATACTTCCTTCATAGACATTTGCAGTTCCTCCTTGTATACCCGGGTAGGGTATTTTTATTATATACCCCTTGGGGGTATATGTCAATAGGAAAACCAAAAAATACCGATTGTTTTTTCAAAAAAGGCTCCAAAACGCCGACTCCGTCCCCAACGGGTCAAGGCTTCCTGGCAGATGAAGCACAGAAAGGGGGGACTTTGAAAAATCTCCTGTGCAGAAAGCCTACAGCCGGTCGGCTTGTCCGGGAGGAAACGGCCGTTCATAAACGAATATACTGGGGGAACCTTAAAAATATTTTCGGCCGACACCGCAAAAAGTATGCAAACCGGAGCAACACCAAAGAAAAATTGTAAATTACCTTTTTACATTTTGTGAAAATACCTCTTTACATTTTGTGAAAAATTTGGTATAATAGGATCGGGGAGGAAGAGATGAATTCGATGATATACGATCCGTTGGAAGAGTATCGGCAAAAATTCAAAAAACTGCACTTGGACAACACGAACCGTTTTTTTGAAGAGCTTGTCCGGCAATCCGGAGTGGATATTGAAGAAAACCGAAAAACCGTCCGGCAATATGACGAGCATTCGAAAAAGCTGGGAACGCTTCGCCATAAACTGTACTGGATGCGCATTTTAAGGATGATCATGGTTATACTTGTGATTTCCATACCGATTATGCTACGGACACCCGAGCTTGCGATTCAGGCATTTCTGGTTCTGTCGGTGGTTTTTATACCGCTTATTCTATTCATTACGCCGAAAATTCAAGGATACAGGAGCGAAATCGAGCTTGCCGACGAAAAGGCCTCAGAGCTGCTGGCCCTTGCCCGTAAGCAGATGGAGCCCCTCAATGCCCTTTTTACAGAGCAGGACGCTTTGCGCCTTCTGGAGGATTCGATTCCCCTGCTGTCGCTGGAACCCTCTTTTTCGGCAGAGCAGGAGGCCAACATGGTCCTCAACTTTGATTTCTGCGGGCAGGGCGACGACGAACAGTCCGTCATTGAGCT
>CAJMSX010000147.1 GCA_905216195.1 uncultured bacterium | reverse complement strand
CGCCATCACAAGGATGAAGACAGACCCCAAAACGAAAATCAACCGCTTTTTCATTTCATTTCCTCCCGGTTATTTTTGTATTTTTGCATGAACATGATGATGCTCTGTTTCAGTACCTCAAGCTGACTTTTGAGGTAGTATTCATCCTCGAACATCGCATAGTGGACGCTGGCGCGGATGAGGATGAAGATCAGCGGCGTCAGCACCTCGCACGGGATGCCGAGCTTCGGTTCGAGATGCTTGGCGTATTCGGTATAGCGCTCGTTGACGCCCAAAAAGAATTTCTTTCCGTATTCAATATATTTCGGATGGGTATAAATCTGATACATCAAACGGTACTTTTTCCCGTGCTGCTGCGCCGTCCAATACGGGATCTCGTCAATGAAACGCATGAGATCCCCCGGATCGGTCGGAGACTTTTTCATAAAGTCATCCTCCACCTTTTCCATACAGAAGGCGGTCGACTCAATGATCAGGTCATCCAGATTTTTGAAATAGCAGTAAAGGTTGCCCGTTGTGCAGTTGCAGGCATTCGCCAGTGCCTTGATCCCCGTGCCGGTAAGCCCGTTTTCGGCGTAGCACGCAAAGCACTTTGTCATAATTTCTTCCTTCTTGAGATTATGCTGCTGCTCGGTTACTTTCATTGATCTTCCTCCAGGTCAAATACTGATTGTTTGTTTATTATTAGTATACCATATCGGGATAAAAAAAGCAATAGGTAAAATCATTTTTTTGAGAAAAATCAAATTTTTTACAAAGCCGGAATGCCAATCTTTGAATGATTTTCACCGGAAAGGAGGAAACAAAGATAAAATGATCGGTAAAAAAGGTTCTCGCAGGATGCAAGTAACTTTTGCATGGCGGAAAGCAATGCGCCCCAAACGTTCCCGCCTCTGCGTCCGCTTCCTCGTCCGAAATTCCCAAAACACGCGAGGGCATCCGAACCCATAGCCGTAAATCCGGTCGGGGAGATCGGGTCGGTTATCCCACACGTATTCATGGCAGAGAAGGGCCGGTGCGGCTTCATGAAAAGACCCGACCGTCACAATTGGTGTGGCGGTCGGGTATTTTATCAACGGCTTCGAAGGCGTGGATGCCCTTTTCCGGCGGGGGGCTTGGTGGCATTCGGTTCTTCTTTCCCGGGATGGGAGGAAGCAGGATTCGGGGTAGTGTTCCGGGGGGCTTCCGCTTCCTACCTCTCGGTTTTATCCATGAAGTCGCGGAGA
>CAJMSX010000146.1 GCA_905216195.1 uncultured bacterium | reverse complement strand
TCTGTTTATTTGTAGGATTGATTAGTTTATTATGTTCTTTATCTTTAAGTGACTTTAGAGCAACTTTAAGAACTGTTTATATTTTAGATTATGGAGACGAACGTTGTGCTTGCTGTCTTGTTTTGGGGATGTTTGCTCCTGGGGATGCCGGAGAGCCGGGGACAGGAGGCTGAGTGGCGTAAAGGGACTTATCCTGACGGGACATTACGTTATGAAGGGTATTTCAGAGCAGGAAAGCCTGCCGGAGAAATGAAACGGTATTATCCTGACGGTAAGTTGCAGGCGCGGATGGTGTATCGCGGGGATACGGTCGAGGCTGTGTTGTACAGCCGGAAAAGCGATTGTTGCATGCGGGGAAAATATGTCGGCCGGAAGAAGCAGGGGACCTGGGAATATTTTAAGAACGATTGTCTTTTGATGAAGGAGGAATATCGTGATCAGGTATTGAATGGGAAGACGGTCCGTTTTTTCAGTACGGGTAATCCCGCTGAGGAAAAAGGTTGGGTGAACGGTAAACCGGAAGGGGAGTGGAAATTGTATTATGATAACGGACAGTTGCGGATGATCGCCGGTTTGAAAGCCGGAAAATTGGATGGGGAAGTGAAGACTTATAGTTATCAGGGGATATTACGTTCGGAAGGCCGGTACCGGAATGACCGGAAAGAGGGAACCTGGGTATTTTTCGATGATTCGAGGGTAGAGGTAAAACGTAAAAACTACCGCGCCGGTATTTCGGATACGGCAGAGGTAGATGAGCTGGAAGAAAGCCGGCAGTTGGATGTTTTGTTGTCGACGGTAAAAAAGATTCCCGATCCGGCTGTTTTTGCCGATGATCCGGAGGGGTATATGAAATTAACCGGGATGGAATGATGGAGGCGATCAGTCTATATGAATTGAACAACCGGATCAAGCAGACTTTGAAGGCTAGCTTTGCCGATTCGGTTTGGATTACGGCCGAGATTACAGAGGTACAGCTGAATCGTTCCGGTCATTGTTATTTGCAATTGGCGGACAAGAGGGAACAGGAAGACAGTATTGTAGCCACTGCCCGGGGGACGATCTGGGCGTTTACCTTTCGTACGTTGCGTCCTTATTTCGAGACGACAACCGGACGGCAGTTGGAGAAAGGGATGAAAGTCCTGTTGAATGTCGAGGTCGTTTTTCATGAATTATACGGTTATACGTGGAATATCCGGGAAAACGACCCGACTTATCCCATCGGCGCTCTGGCACGGAAACCGCGAGCACA
>CAJMSX010000145.1 GCA_905216195.1 uncultured bacterium | reverse complement strand
ATTTGTCAGCGAAATCACCTTAATCTAAAAAAAGATGCAAACTACAATCCGCCTTTTTAGCCTATGCTTATTAATTCTAGGTTTTTACACGTGTCAACCTACCCCGGAAAAGAAACAACCGGTAGACTGGGTTGATCCGCAAATTGGCTCGGTACATTGCCGCTGGTTCTTCTATACCCCAGCCGCTCTTCCCATGGGAATGGCCAAGCTGGCACCGACCACCAATGCTTACGGAAGTTATGGTAGTTGGCTCCCCTGTGGGTATGATGACCGTCATACCTCCATTGAAGGTTTCGCCCATTTTCATGAGTTCCAAATAGGGGGAGTCGTAACGATTCCCACCACCGGAGAGCTAAAAACCTTACCGGGGACATTGGAAAATCCTGATGCCGGTTATCGTTCACGCGTTGACAAGACAACAGAAGTCTCCACCCCCGGCTATTACGCTGTAACACTCACGGATTACAATATCAAAGCAGAAATCACGGCAACCACCCGGACGGGCTTTCACCGTTATACCTTTCCCCAATCTACCACGTCAAGAATACTGTTTGACATCGGGCACAAACAAGGAGAAAGTGCCACCATCACGGATGCAGAAGTCACATATCACCCGGAAACCAACGAAGTCACCGGATGGGTGGAAAACTATCCGATTTATGCAACATTCTGCCAACCGAACGGGAAAATAAAAATTTTCTTTGCCGCCAAACTAGACAAGAAACCACAAACAATCGGGACATTTATTGACGAAAAAATACAAGAAAATTCCAACTCGGTAAAAGGCCCCGGATGCGGACTATACTTGACTTTCCAAACAAAAGCCAAAGAACAAATACAAATGCAAGTCGGTCTATCCTATACCAGCATCGAAAATGCACGTAATAACCGGGATGCAGAATCTGCCGGGAAAAGCTTCAATGACGTGAAAAATGCCGCCCGCCAGACTTGGAATGAAATGCTTGGCCGTATTCAAGTAGAAGGAGGAACCCCGGAAGACAAAACCAAATTCTATACCGGACTTTATCATGCCCTACTCGGCAGGGGAATTGCCAACGATATAAACGGACAATACATACGACATGATAAGACCATCGGACAAATACCTTTGGACAAAAACGGGATTCCCCTTTATTCCCATCACAACACCGACGGTATGTGGGGCGGTTTCTGGAATCTTCCCCAAATTTGGACATTAGCCTATCCTGAAATATTCTCTAGTTACATAAAATCAAATTTGGACTTCTTCGAAAATTCCGGTTGGCTTCACGACGGGGAAGCCGC
>CAJMSX010000144.1 GCA_905216195.1 uncultured bacterium | reverse complement strand
TTTCTGGCAAACGTATCCCAATATGCTCAACGTATCGGAAATAAATTCCCAGGAGGGAGGTTTTAAATTCTCGGTATTTTTAAACCTTCCCCAATTGTCGCCATCTATCGTAATAATTTGATTTTTCTTTCTGTTTTTGTATATGCGGGATCTTTCCCCTTTATTAGAGGCCACCGCATACTCCCCTTCCTTATCTTTATAAGACGACATATCTCCGCTGAAATCGGCAATAAAACATTTTACACGGGAAGTGGTTTCCTCCCATTTCACTTTATACACCGAATCCCGGAAGGCTTTATTCCGGTCGTAATACACCGAATAGACCGGCCCCATATCCAACGCCATCGTATCGGTCAGGGCAACTTCCTTTCCGCTTTGTCTTTCAGTCGCTTTCTGAGTGAAGGCATATACGCAACGGTAATCGGCCCGGTCCAGTTTTTCCTTCGGAAGCCGGTTATGCATTCTGTCCGACATCCGTTTCGTCACCACCTGGCTAAAAGCTGGTGGGAACACAAACCAAAACACCAAAAACGTACCCAGGAATCTTTTCATCTTTTATAGATATTTCTTGATCTAGAATAAATACCTCCTATATGGATCCGGTCAAAAGTAATCCTCACTGGCGTCTGCAAGCGAAAAGAATGGTTATACTTCTTTTCCGCTTACCTCCCTTTCAACCGTTCTTCATACCAGTTAAAATGTCTCATTTTATCTCATTAGTTTCCGCAAAGAATCTTAAAATCACAACCCGCTCTTCGAGCTCCTTCCTGAGCACCCTCACAAGCTCTATGAGACATATTGTGTTTATTCTCCTCAGTAAAAAGTGATTTTAACTTATCACAATATTCTTCTTGGGGAATCATCATTCCTCCTGAAATCTTCTTCATTTGCGCATTGCTTAACTTTTGTCCGTAACGTAATAACTTTTTCATCTCAATTCATTTTATAGATTAATATTTATAAGAAACAGCCAATTTTCGAGAATGGTCATTTTACAATTCCACGTATTTACTCTTTTATAGTAAATGAGATTTCAACATATTATAAAAACAGGTTCTTCCCCCTCCCCGGCTAATTCCTTCTTGGTTTTAAATGGCTTATGGACCAGTAGCAGCCACCCGATAATTTACGATAACCTTATTCGATTTCCAGTTCCTGAAACAAAAAAGGATTCGGCACCCGGCCAACCCTCACGGTTCCGCCATACCGGTGATTGGCTCCCCGCGTTTTTTTCCATTTCCTTCTTTTCTCTGCCAATTGTTCCCAACTGCAATTGGTATAAACATCTTT
>CAJMSX010000143.1 GCA_905216195.1 uncultured bacterium | reverse complement strand
AAAAACTGGTGAAAGGGGTAATCACGACCCTCTACACCAAACTGAAACATTTTGCAGCGGAAACTACCGGTATTGAAAATGGAGCCATGCTTTACGACAGTCACCGGATGTTGCCTTTATTCGAATTATGCATCGGAAAACCGGGTTCTTCTTTTGCCTTCGAAATTGCCAAAAAGATTGGCCTTCCTAAAGAAATACTGGAAGATGCCGCCTCGAAAATCGGTGAAGATCATATCAATTATGACAAACATCTGAAAGACATCGCCCGGGACAAACGCTATTGGGAGGAGAAACGCAGACGCATTCACGAAAATGAGAAACGACTCGATGAAGTAGTCGAAAAATATCGTCAGGAATTGACCGAAGCTTCCCGTTTACGCAAAGAAATCATCAAAGAAGCCCAACAAAAAGCTCAGGAAATCATCCATTCGGCCAATAAAACCATCGAACAGACCATCCGGGATATCCGCGAAAATCAAGCAGAAAAAGAAAAGACCAAAGAAATCCGGCAAAAAATGGAGGCCGAAAAAGAACGGTTACTCTCCGAACAAGCCAGCGCTGAAGAAGAACGGATTCGGAAAAAAATGGAAAAACTGCAAAACCGGGAAAAAAATAAAAAGACCAAAAATAAAGCCTCCGCTTCAACTCCGGCTTCCGAGGGCACCACAACCGAACTCCCTTTACAGAAAGGGGATTTTGTCAGTCTGCCCAACAAAGCCATCGGAGAAATTCTTGAAATCAACGACAAAACTGCGGTTATCGCTTTAGGGAATCTGAGAACGACGGCTAAACTTTCCCAACTGAAAAGAGCATCGGCCAGTCAGGCCAAGAAAGTGGCCCGTACCCAGCCCCAAGCCTCGTATGCCAATATCCGGGAAAATATCAGCCAAAAACGTTTCGATTTCAAACCCGATATCGATCTCCGGGGAATGCGCGGAGAAGAAGCCTTGCAAAAAGTGATCACCTTCCTCGACGAAGCCGTTATGCTCAATTACAAAGAAGTAAGGCTACTACACGGCACCGGGACAGGAGCTTTGCGGCAACTGATCCGTCAATATCTCAGCACCAACCCGCTCGTCGCTTCCTTCGGAGATGAACAAATACAACTGGGAGGCGCCGGAATTACAGTCGTAAAATTAGATATATAATATTGGCATTTAATACATGTTTACTCTAAATGTAGGATTATTCTGTTACCTATTCGTCTGCGGTGTTCGTGTTTGGGAACCCGGTCGCTTATGTAGGTCGTCTTTGCCTTTATTTGAAAGACCCGCGGTACAACAAAAACCAGTAGTAACACACCCCCGGTG
>CAJMSX010000142.1 GCA_905216195.1 uncultured bacterium | reverse complement strand
ATCCTATTTTTAGTGGTAATTTTGCTGGGATACACCGGAAGGGCGGAGGCTGCCGGAAAAGTGCAGCTCAAAAACACAACAATTAGCGTCTACAAGACGGTTTACCCCTATAACGGCAGAGTACAGAAGCCTGCTGTGAGCGTCAGATACAGGGGCAAAAAGCTCAGCGTAAACAAAGATTATACGCTGGTTTATTCCAAAGGCCGGAAAAATCCCGGCGTTTACACTGTGGCAGTAAAAGGAAAAGGCAGTTACAGCGGAACGGTGAAAAAGACCTTCCGTATCAATCCCGTTGGCACAAAGCTGGCTTCCATGCAGAGCCCGTCTGGCGGCACGACGCTGAAGCTCACCTGGAAACGGCCGTCGAGGGCGGTTTCAGGTTATCAGATCCGTTATTCGACGCGGAGCGATTTTAAAGGGGCGAAGCGTCAGACGATCAGCGGAGCCACCAGACTTACTACGACCTTAAGAAGCCTGAAACCGGCTACCCGCTACTATCTGCAGATTCGGAGCTTCTACCGCTATGTGAAAGGAAAATATGTCTACTCCGCCTGGTCCGCCCGGACGGCAAAGGCGACGGCGAAGAAAGCAGGCTCCCCGAGCAATGGCAATACCAACAACGGCAATACAAACAACAATGGAAATGCCGATCCCCTGGGTTTTCTGAATGAAACCTATGCTTCTCTCAGGAAAAAAACGGGAGAAACCTTTGAAATTTATGTTACCAACGAAATTCAGAGCGTCAATTTTTCAAAGTCAGATGTTGTGATGCAGGTCAATAAAGGGTCGAAGTACTTCTTCTATTTTACAGCGATAAATCCTGGAAAAACGTCCATTACCTTTACCGATATTTATGGACAGAAAATTTCTTCTTCTGTGACGGTTACAGAGGAGACTTACCAGGATGGGAAAACTACAGAAATGGATTCGGCAAAATACAATGCCAATCTTCCGGTACCGAAAATTCAGAGTGTTAATTATAGTGAGTACTATATGGGTGTGAATTGTCCGGGAACCTTTTCTGCTTCTGATCCCTATAGCGGCTATGAAGGCTGGCTCAGCGAGACACGGAATTTTGACCAGTATCTGGAATATGATTCCACAGATAGCGACTGGAACGGCCAGGGCTATGGAAAACTGTCCTTCTTTTCCAATTATGACCGGAGCGGAACTACCTATTATCTGAAAGTTCGTTCCTTCAAGCTGAATGGGACGACGAAAATCTATGGTCCCTGGAGCAGCATTAAAACGGTGTCTGTGGGAAATTATCGCGTGGCAAGCAGTGCGAAGGCAAAGTATTCTTATAAGTTCT
>CAJMSX010000141.1 GCA_905216195.1 uncultured bacterium | reverse complement strand
TAGACGACCGACAGAAGCGACCGGGTCGCCAATTCCGATCACCGAAGACGAATTAGTAACAAAATATACCTACTATATTAGTAAAAAGTGTGTAAGATTATAAAAATTCTATTGATAGCTATCCCTCACTTGGCCTGCTGCGCCAAATAAGCCTCATACATATCCAGCATCCACGTGCCGTCACCGTCCGCATCGGCCTCTTTTTTACGTGCTTTACCCTCTTTGCCCTTAAACCAGTTTTTACTGAATTCCTTCAAACCGGGTTTCTTGTCTTTCAGCAGGACACTATTCACCAACATTGGAATATAGACAATTTCTCCCTCCTTGCCTTCATCGTGGAAACGAATTCCATGATAGGTAACTAAGCGTCGTTTCATTCCCTGCTGATTGGTTGTGACATCCCAGTCTTTCCACCAGTACACAGAAGCGTGCTCTCCCGTATTTTCCAGACATACAAGGCGGCGTATCGTACGGTAACGATCGGCAATGGAAGGTGACGCCAACTCACGCGATTCCCAGCGGATACCGTCAGGATTATTCTCTGTCTTTTCCGTATAATCGATTGATACGTCTTCATGCGCGGTATATTTCAATTCTTCCTTATCATCCGGTGTCGCAGTCATTTTGAAGGAATAATTGCTCTTTTTGAAAGCGGAGGCTTCGGCATGCCAGCCCCTCTTCACATATCCTTCCACTTTTTCACCGGATGTCAAGGTCACCACCACACGGCGAAACTCCTGGTCTTTTACTTTCTGCGCATTCGCCTGCGGTATGTACACACACAAGGCCAGTACTACTAAAAAAAGATTTTTCATAATTGTATGTTTAAAGGTTAATGTCCGATATGATATTCCTGTAACATCAACACGGTTTTATCACGCCACGTATCCAAACTACGGATGCGTCTGCACAATTCCGCATCGTCAGCCACGTAACGGCAAAGCCGTTCCCGAAAAGCGTTTCCCGTCCGCGGCTTCATTTTTCCAGGAGAATAATAGAGGGTGTCACCCGATTTCCGCAGATAATAAATCACCCGCGAACGACTGAAGCCCCCTCTCCGTTGCCAAACCTGGATTCCTCCGTTAGAAGCGATACCATAGCCCCGTCCGGAGTAAACGTAAGCCTCGATATGCGGCGTAGCAAAATACTGCCAACACCAACCGATACCCTCTGCCAGTATGAATTTCCGCCGGAATTCCGGTGTCCGGGGATGCCAACAGACAATTGAATCGATTTCCTCCGCCGGATAAACCTCTTTCTGTTTGTCCCTGGTGAAAATGCCCCGGAATGCTTTAACATCTTTGCCTTTTTTGGGAATACACACACGATGATCACCCGA
>CAJMSX010000140.1 GCA_905216195.1 uncultured bacterium | reverse complement strand
TGTTTGAAGAGTATAAAGAGATCGGGCTCAGGAAAGGATTTACCTTTGTAGAAAGCGGCCCGTTGGTCAGATCCAGTTATCATGCGGAAAGACATATCAAAAAGTGAAAACCGGCAAGGGTATGGAAGAGAAGAAAAAGACGGTATTTGCAGATTTGGGACAAAAAGGATACCGGGAAGTCTGGGAATTGCAGGAACGGCTGCTGGAGAAAGTGAAAGCGGAGAAGGCAGGGAATAAAATTCCCGAAAACCACTTGCTTTTTGTAGAACACGACCCTGTTTATACTTTGGGAAAAAGCGGTAATGAAGCGAATATGCTGATCAGCGCGATACAGCTTCGGGCTAAGCATGCCGAATTTATAAAAGTCGACCGGGGAGGAGATATTACTTTTCACGGTCCTGGGCAACTGGTGGTTTATCCGGTGATCGATCTGGAGAGTTTCGGGTTAGGGGTAAAAGATTATGTAGACCGGCTGGAAGAGGTTGTGATCCGCACGATCGCCTCTTTCGGTATTCAGGGCTTCCGTTTGGCGGGAGCAACCGGAGTATGGCTCGAACCGGATACCCCCCGGGCCCGTAAAATTTGTGCCATCGGTGTGAAATGTTCCAGATATGTCACGATGCACGGTTTTGCCTTAAATGTGAATACCGATCTGAATTATTTCAATTATATCCATCCTTGCGGATTTGTCGACAAAGGAGTGACTTCCATGGAAAAGGAATTAGGACATCCGGTCGATTTATCTGAAATAAAAGTAATCCTCTTGCGTCATTTTTCCGAACTGACGGGAATGCATATCATCGAGTAAATCTTTTGCTGAAAGGGAGCATTTACCGTAAAGATTCCTTCACTGACCGGCGGAAGCGACCGGGTCACGGGAGACAAACAAGTACCAGAATAATTCTAGGTATAATTTTTTCTTTCTATTCCGATTCCGGGTTTTGTGCCGTCAGACCGGTTCGCCAGGACCGGTCCGGTAAGGCTTTCCTTCACTGACCGGCGGAACTCCTCACTGCGTTCGTCAGACACCACCGGTCGGGCGTTCGGAAACCCTAACCGGACACTCGCCAGAGCTCCAATGGTCTTCCGCCATAAAACCCTGCATCTCACGTTAACACGACCTGGCAAAGGAAGAATTAGAAAAATTTTATAGAATAAAATACCGGCTCACCTCTATCGGATTATGGATAATTGGGTTACTCTATCGGAAAATCTTTTTTCGTTGAAATTTATGGTTTTCAGGTCCGGTTTAGCTTGCCAGGCAGTGATGACGGGAGTCGAAGGTATTCGTGTTCGGGGACGCGGTCGCTTCTGTCGGTCATCTAGCTTTTTCTTTCACTGACCGGCGGA
>CAJMSX010000139.1 GCA_905216195.1 uncultured bacterium | reverse complement strand
TGATGCTGAAGGATACTGCCGTACCGGATTGGGATTATTATACCCCTTCCGGATTGCAGAGAAAACCGGATGTACTGAATATAAGGGCTGAATTCTTGATAAATAACATTGATTTGGCTTTTGATGGTTGGAAAAAGCGTCCGTGGAATGCTTCCCTTTCTTTTGCAGATTTCTGTGAATGGCTGCTTCCCTATCGTATCGGAAATGAGACTCCGGACAACTGGCGGCAGATATACCATGACCGTTATTCCTTTTTGCTGGACGAGGTTTATACGGGTATCGATGTAGTGGAGGCGATTAGCGTAGTTTGGGAGTATTTGCAGAAGGAAGACCCTTACCGGTTTACATGGGTCTTTAACTATCCGCATTTGGGAGGAGAGTACCTGCTGCATAATCGTATCGGCAAGTGTCAGGATGCTTGTGATTTTATGATTTATGTGATGCGGGCCATCGGCGTCCCGGTAGCCTATGATTTCTATACTTTCAATGCGGAAACACGGAAAGGGCATGTGTGGAATGTGGTGAGGGATGTAACGGGTGTCTGCCTTCCTTTTACTTTCCCTTCCCGGAAGCCGAAACGGGGAAGTTTCTATATTGACAGTCGGCGCCCGAGCGTGGTTTACCGCCGGTGTTTTGGCAGACAATGGGACATGGATGGCGATTTTATGCGGAACCGGTCCGTACCGGCTGCTTTTAAGGATGTGTTTGCAAGAAAAGTGTCGGATAATTATTTTGATTCGAATCTGGAACTGCCGGTAGAAGGGATGGACGGGAATTATGTTTATGTGGGGTTGTTCAGTGCTTATGGGTGGCGGGGAATAGATTTTACTAAGGTAGAAAGTGGAAAAGCGCTTTTCAGGAATTTGGCTTCGAGGCAGGTTTATATATTGTTGGCATTCGCAAACGGGCAGTATCGCCCTATTGGAAATCCTTTTTATTTTGATGGCAAGGATATACATCCTTATGTTGCAGATACCTCCAAGTGCTATTCTGCTGAATTGTATCGGAAATACCCTCTTTCGGAACGTATCAGGAACTATATGGGAGGGATAAAAGACGGGCATTTTGAGGCGGCTTGTGATAAGGATTTTAAAAATGCGGAGTTGTTGTGTACTGTGAAAGATACGCCCGGTATCAATTATAATCACGTTATTCTTGAGAAACCGGTAAGGGGTCGCTATGCCCGTTTTTGTTCTTCGGCAGAGGGATATGCGGAAGTTGCCGAAATGCATTTTTATAAAGGAGAGGAAGAGATTGTCCCTATAGACAGTTGGGGAGATGCTCCAGCCACAGCAAATACTTTTGCCTATCAGGTCTATGATAATGAACCGTTGTCGTATTTCATTTCATCAAAACCCGGTGCAAGTGTAACGGTGGATTTTGGAAAGGTTGTTACTATAGAC
>CAJMSX010000138.1 GCA_905216195.1 uncultured bacterium | reverse complement strand
TGTCCCGAGTTTTACGCACTGTACCGCATTCTCCGGGGATATTCTTTTTACATTATACCCGTACCCTTTCAAACGTTTTGATACAGTCTTTGAGGAGCAAACGGAATATCCGTTTTCCTGGCAGTAGGTTTTGTATTCCTGGTATAGGGTTTTCAGTAGTACGAAACTACCTGTATCGGGTCTATATCCTTCCTCCTCGAGGAACATAGCCACACTGTCAGCTTCCCGGCGGAACTCGTTCACCTGGTTGTCTATCTGCTCGGAATCAGAAAACCGCCTTTGTTCAAGCAGCCGCCTCAACCCTTCCAGCATCCAATTGAAAACTCCGCTTAACTCTGTTTGTATGATCTTCGTTGATAGTTCTGGGTCCTGCTCTGCCTTGGGTATAGTTTGAGTAAATGGGAATATCAGAAAGCGCCTGAAAAATGCTTCTGTATTTTCTACCTCTTTAGGTAGTTCGTTGCAGTTAAACATCAGCTTGGCGTAATTCATCATAGTAAATGGCTGGCCGTATATTTGCCTCGCTTGGATCGGTTCACCGCTAGCCAACTGTTTAAATGTGGAGGCCTCCAATTTTCCGTTAATCTCGGAGGCATAATTGAGTAGCTTATTTGATAAGCTTGCCCGTTCGTAACTATCTACTTTTGTAAGACTTTGCAAAGAGTAGTTGCAAATATTATCCCCCCCGATCAAAGCCTGAATAATGTCAAAAAATACGCTTTTCCCATTGGCGCCGCCGCCGTACAATATTGCAACCTTTTCGAGCTTCAGCCCATTTGTGAAAATGTACCCCACATATTCCGCCAATACTTTACGGCTTTCCTTATCTGGTAATACCCTTTTTAGATACTTGTCAAATAAAGGGCACGTAGCATTGGGATCATATGAGAATGGAAGCTGGTATTTTAAAAAGTCCTCCCGGCGTTGCTCTCTTAGCTGCTGGCTTGTGTCTGTTATCTCAAATGTCCCGTTTTGCAAATTAATAAGCGTTACCCCCTCGGTTATTTCCGGGGTTGGCATATTGGCCATTGTCATAAATTGCTTGTATAGCTCATCCCGCGTTTTGTAATATTTGCCCTCAAACTCCGGAATACCGATTTTTATAGCGGCCTCAGCAAGGAATATTTTTAATGTTTCTATATCCAGCGTTTGCCAATATCGCCCGTTATACAAATAGGTGAAACCGTCCTTTATGCAAAGCCCCCAATTCATCAATGGAAATAATAACGTATATTTTCCGGGTTAGCTTTGCGTCCTCGTCCAATCCTGCACGCCCCCGAAAATCTACGGTTTCGAATTGGTCCAATAAATCGGCTAATACCTTCCGGCAACTCAACCCTTGTAATTCCTTTGCTTTCTTTAGGGTCTTTTCCTCTCTCATTTTCTTATCCCGGGTCCCTATATCCGTTGTT
>CAJMSX010000137.1 GCA_905216195.1 uncultured bacterium | reverse complement strand
TCAACTGTTGTCCGGGCAATAACACACGCTCAGCATGTCCCGGAGCCGAAACAGCCACTTTTCCCGTCAATAAAGTAATCGTCGATGCATTTTCTCCCCGGTATGCAGAAAAATTGAAAGCCGTTCCCAATACCCGGGTCTGTACGCCTCCGGATTTTACGATAAAAGGTCTCTCCGGATCAGGAGTCACTTCAAAGTAAGCTTCCCCGTCCAATTCTACGCACCGTTCTTTTTCTGCAAACTGTACCGGATAATTCAGGCTAGAAGCGGAATTCAACCATACCTTCGTACCATCGCCCAAAACCAAGCGATATTCTCCCCGTAACGGTACCATCAAGGTATTCTTCTCCGGCCAGCCGGTTTTATTTTCCCGACCGTCATATACGATCGTTCCCTTCCGGTGGTCCCAGGAAATTCCAGGTAGCTGTAACGTATCACAATCCTTTTGTAAATCCACCCGACAACCATTACCCAATACTAAAACAGCACAGTTTCCTCCCGGCTTTATTCCAGGTTGCCCGGCCGATTCCGGAACAGTTATCCCTTCCTGTTCCCACCACCAAAAAGCCGACATAATTCCGATCATGACCATCGCAGCAACACCTGCCATCAGTATACGGCGCTTCCAGCAACGCCACTTCAACCTGACCGTCAATTTCTTAAAAGAGCGGTCGGTATCGATCTGTTTCTCCAATTCCATCAAACGTATCACTCCCCTTCCCGAAATAATCCGATCGTAACTCTCTTTATTCATCCGGGAAGCTCGTATCCACTCCTCCAATTCCTGTTGTTCGGTCCCGGTCAGCTTCCCTCCCGATCTTTTTCTGGCAATCAATCCGGCAATATGATTCAATCTGCTCGTATCCATATTTTCATCTTTTATCAGAAAGACACCATTTTTTAAGAAAAAGATTACACCTGTACATTTTTTTTTCATTTATTTTTCTGTTTCCTCTCCAAAAGATTAATTTAGGCGCAGAATTACCTGAGGGGTATGGGGAATGACTTTTTATTTACACGGATAAAACAAGGAGATGAAAAAGCTCTGGAAAAATTCACAAAAGAAAATTATCTCTTTTTTTGTGCTTTAGCCAACCGTTATGTCAACGATGTACAAGAGGCGGAAGATATTGTGCAGGAAGTATTGATCCGCCTGTGGGAAAACAGAAGGCACTATCAGGACATCACCTGTTTACGAAGTTTCGTATATACTATGATCCGGAATCAGTCTTTAAATCTGATCCGGAATCGCAAACGTTCAAGTCAACACTTTCATCTCCTGCCCGAAGAAGAGGAAAACAATTTTTTCAACATTCTCGTCGAGGAAGAAAGCAACCGTCTGCTTTTCAATGCGATAAATACTTTAGCTCCACAAAGTGCGGCCATCATACAACTCAGTCTTCAAGGCTTGAAAAATGAAGAAATCGCCCGGGA
>CAJMSX010000136.1 GCA_905216195.1 uncultured bacterium | reverse complement strand
CATAGAAAAGTGAATAAGCTATCCCCTGTCCGGCAGTCACTTCGAGTTTCACTTTACCGTCCGGCGACTTTAAAGTATACATTTTCACTCCGGCTTGCAACGCCAAAGCCAGGACAAGTAATACTCCTGTTCCAACGATTTTTTTTACCATATTCAATTTTTATAAAAATTTACTCTCCACCGTTACTTTTCTTTCTATCCTCCCATTTCCGCTCCGTTAAGTGAGGTTAAAAATAGTATGAACGAAAGAAAAAGAATGCAACAAAAATTTTTTTAGATGCAAAAATCGTACAAACTTCCTACCACCACACCTGTTTTCCCTGTTCGTACGTAAATATCCGTTCTTCCACTCCCTCGGTGAGATCCCTCAGCCAGTAGAGGTGTCCGGCAGGAACTCCCTCATAATCGAGTCCATAGGTGTCGGGCACCTGCCGTCCCATCGTGTACCATTGTCCCCGGTCCCACACCAACAGTTCGTATAGGTCGCCCGGTTTGACAAAATTATCGTCGTTCCGGGGAATGTAACAGATCCGGCTGACGCGGACAGGTATCGCCAACTGCAAACCGGCCCAGGAGGTATCGGCATCCTGAGCGGCAAAATAGGTATGTTTGCTCCCATCATAAACTTTTGTACAATCCCAGGTCTTTCCGTTCTCCGCCGAAGGTGTACCGATACAGGCCCCCCGGATCAGTTTACCGTCCGCATCGAAAAACATCGCCTCTGCAATACAACTATTGGAACCTTTCGGTCCCCGGTAACGCAGATAGCGAAATTCCGACGGACAGTTCACCCGTACCCAGTTCGAATCGGGAAGCGGCACTTTAGTAATCCGGTGGAGCACCACGGCATCCCGGAAATCCGGCGTATTCGCTCCTTCGAATACCCCCTGTACCATCAAATCCAGCAGCAAGCGATCCATAGCCGTCCCGGTATATTTTTTCACCAGATGCATCTTTTGTACTCTTTCGTTCCCACCACGGATGGATTTCACTTCATGATTCTTCGTATAAATAAAAGGATCGCCGGCCGCCGTCAACTTTCCTTCCCTGTGGTATACGGGCAAATAGACAATCGCCGTATCGATATTATTGAATACCCCCTGAAAACCGGCTGCAGTCCCTACCGCTACCGGCGACCAGCCGGCATTATTGAAGACCGCCAGGTAGCACAACCGGCCATCGCCCGCCGAATCGTACAAGGGTACAACCGCTACATTCCGGCCGAAATACTCGTCCGACACATCCCGCAAAAAAGGGTTTTTCAGTATCCCCGGAATATCTTCGTCGGGATAAGACACAGCCCAATTAGTGGTTTGTACGCTGAAATAATCCCGGTACACCTTTCCATACTTTTCTTCCATGCGTTCCTCCCGGTCGATATTATAGTAATTCCACAGGTAGGGAAGCTTTCGTCCGTCGGTATCCACCATAAATGTCCAC
>CAJMSX010000135.1 GCA_905216195.1 uncultured bacterium | reverse complement strand
GGAAAGAACAGCCAGCCTACCTTCGACAAAGCTTAGATAGTATTTTTACACAAACTTTGCTGCCTGATGAAGTGGTATTGGTCAAAGATGGACCTTTGACGGATGCGCTGGATGAGGTGGCGGAGGATTATTGCCGGAAATATCCGGTGATAAGGGTCGTACCCTTGTCTGAAAATCAGGGGTTAGGCCGGGCTTTAAATGAAGGGCTGAAGCACTGTTCTTACGATTTGGTTGCCCGTATGGATACGGATGACGTGGCAAAACCCGAACGGTTTGAAAAACAGATAGCGGTGTTTTGTGCTCATCCGGAAATGGATGTTGTCGGTGCCTGGATTGATGAATTTGAAGGGGATATCGGAAATGTAATTTCGGTAAGGAAATTGCCAGAAAAGCATTGGAAGATATTGAAGTATGCCCGGTTGCGTTGTCCGGAAAACCATCCGGTTACTATGTTTAGAAAAGAAGCCGTAATGAATGCTGGGGGATATATGCATTTTCCTTTGTTTGAGGATTATTACCTTTGGGTACGGATGTTAATGAACGGAGCCTGCTTTTATAATATACCGGAAAGCCTTTTGTATTTCCGTTTCTCTCGGGATATGTTTAAGCGTCGGGGAGGCTGGAAGTATGCAATAGATGAATACCGGTTTCAGCGGAAACTGTTAAACATGGATTTTATAGGTTATTTTCAGTTTATACAGAATGTAAGTATCCGTTTTATTTCCCGGATTATTCCTAATGGAATGCGGACAATGTTGTATAAAAGGTTATTGAGAAAACCATTACGATGATTTTTATGTAAACTTATAAACAAGGTGGATTAGATTTGACTAATAATTTGTTTATGAATAATTACGGGAATGGTGGAGTGATAGAGAGATTTGCAGTTAAACAAGAACGGATATGGAACAATTAGCAGTTGAAATTGTCGGGCTTTGCCGGGAGTACGGGGAATGCCGGGTGGAGGTGGAACGGATGGAGGAAGTCCGGAGGGTGAAAAATGCCCTGGAGAGCGTGTGTGTTGTTGCCCGGCGGAAGTTGGATATTTCGGATCCGGCATTGCTTTTGGCGTTGCTGGATGCTTACGAGGTGACGCGGGATGAGGGGATGTTGCAGGAGGTGCTGGATGTGGTTGGTCGGAATTTGGATCGCCTGGCCGGTTCGGCGGAAAGTGTGAAATTGCTGGCTTATTGTTATTATTATGTAGAGGAAGAGGAATGTGCGGAACGGGCCCGAAGAATGCTGGAGGAATTGAGGAAGATGGGAAGGGGAGAAGAAGAATTGGCGGATGCGGAGACAATTTTGGAGGAATTGACCTAAGGATTCAGCTTTAGGACGGATCCCGGGAGACTCAGGACGTGCCCCTTCGGGGGTGGGAGGAGTGTGGCTTGACGGAAAGCGGGGGATTGATTATCCGGAGGAATGGTGTATATTTGTGGTTGTAAAAGGATGC
>CAJMSX010000134.1 GCA_905216195.1 uncultured bacterium | reverse complement strand
TCAGCGTATAATACTCCGCTTTCTTCGTCTCCTGCCCTCCCAACTCTACAATCAGCGTTCTATTCTCCGTCCGCATCTCTCCGCAACTGTCCGACACCACCCTTACCTTACCGTCCCCCAATACCCGCCTCTCTCCATTCGGCAACACCAACTCTGTCCTACCCTCTACCGTTCTTCCGCCTACCACAACCACCTGTTCTCTTTCCACTCCCCGGATCGATAACCATCCTCCGATTCCCAACGCCACCACCACAGCCGTCCCGGATATCCACCGCAATAAACGTTTCCGCCCCCGGGCCCGCCGCTCCAACCCCTTCTTCCTCCGGTCCACCAACACTCTCCACATCCCCTCCACCTCATCTTCCTGCTGTGTAAAATCCAGTCTGGCAACAGCACCGACCTTCTCCCTCACCCGCGTAAAAGCAGAATCCGTACAGACTTGCTCCCACTCCTCACTTCCCGGCTCAACCTCACCCTCCAACAAAGCACGCAACCATCTCTTTTCCTCTTGTTCTACCATAAGTCTATTTTTTATAAAGGCTTTAACTATCTTTTCCTATCTTCTAAACAAGAAGATAGCCGATCAGGGTGAAAAGAAAAATACTTTTTTTGAAAATTATTTTTGCATCAATATAAACAATACTCCCCCAGCAGTCCACTCCCACACAAAATTTTGCCCTCCTAATTCTAATTTCAACTTCCTGTACGCCAACTTAATCTGTGTCTTCACCGTATTCACCGACACTCCCATTTTCTCCGACACTTCTTTATAACTCAACCCATCTACGCATCCCAAAATAAAAATTTCCCTGCATTTCTCCGGCAAACCATCCACCACTTTCCGCAAACGGGCATATTGCACCTCAAACTCCTCCTCCTCATCTGCCGGCACTTCTTCCCCTTCCTCCTCCGTCATTCGTTTTTCCAACAAATAACGTTCCTTCACTTTCTCATGCACCTGATAATTAAGACAAGCATTTTTCACCAAACGTAACAAATAAGGATAAATAGCCCCCGTACACTGAATCTTCCCCCGCTGTTCCCACAAAGTAATAAACGTTCCCTGCACAATATCCCTGGCTTCCTCCCGGTTATTCACAAACCCCATCGCATAAAAAAACAGCTGTTCCGCATAAGTATGAAACAGCACATCGAAAGCCTCCCAACATCCCTCCTGCACCCGCCGGAATAACATCGCTTCCTCTGTCATAGAATTACTGAAAATACCTGAACAAATATAATAATAATATGTCGGGAAAAAAAGTCCATGTTTCCGAAACAAAAATAGGAAACCGAAGGGAAAAAACAAACATGTAACTAACTTTCTTATCCAAACCTACGGTACCCCAAATTTAACCGAATCGAAATAATTTATTCACCAGGCTGTAATTTCTCTGTTCTTACTTTGCATTGAAAAATAAGGGAAATCACATTGAATAAAAAAAGAATATGAAAATTA
>CAJMSX010000133.1 GCA_905216195.1 uncultured bacterium | reverse complement strand
GTTAATCGTCGTTAGAACGCGTTTTGGCGAAGGGTAGGTCTTTCACCTTGTTTCACTTTGTGCCGAATTTTTAACCCTAATTTTAACCCTTGTTGTTTTTGAAGGGCTTTTTTGGAATGTCTTTGCCGGTCTGATTTCTTCCGGTGAATTTCTTGTTAAAATGGTTTGTTGCCGAATCTCGGTTGGATGACGATTGGAGGACGTTGCAAAATTTTTCGAGAATTTTTACTGAAAGAACTCTTTGTCAATCAGCATTTTGAACCTAAATTAGTCCTTGCGGGAAAAATTTCCTCGATTTTTCTTGGAACCTGCCACTATTAAAGAGCAAAATCGTAAAACGAATTGTTATGAAAAAAACGATTAGACCTATTCTGCGTGATGACCTTTCGAGGAAAGGTTTGGAAAAACGTATCGACCTGCGTGTATATCTCGACGGCCGCCAAACGAAATTTGCGACTCCCTATTCGATTGCCCCGGCTTGCTGGGATAAGAAATCCGGACGTATTGTCGGAAACTGCCCCGAAAAAAGCGTAATTAACAGCTATCTGAACGGGAAGGAAACCGAATACGAACGCTATCTGTTCCAATGCGAAATGTTGGATGAAACCGTGGACCTGGAGCGAATCCGGGAAATACTCACCGGAAAGTCGAGGACGGCTCCGAGTGAAAAGACGAACGCCACCCTCGATGAAATCTTCGATGCCTATGTAGATAAACTGCGGACGGATAACCGCTGCGAGCGAACGATTATAGGTATATTGGACCTTAAAAAAGATATGGCGAAATTTTCGAAACGGAGTAAGAAACGGACGATCGACCAGCTCGATATTCTCTTTATTCAGGAGTATAAAAAGTATTTGCGGACGGTCCGCCGGAATGCGGATAATACGATTAATACGAAATTGAACCGCCTGCGTTCGGTGGTGAAATGGGCCGGACGGCTGGGCTATCCGATCGACGATCCGTTCGGGAAGGGATTGAAATTCCTAAACCGCTCGAAACCCCGGACGGTTTTTCTGACGAAGGATGAATACGACGCGTTCCTGCAAAAGGCTCTGCCGGATAAAGGTGATCCAGCGATGAAACTGACACGAGAACTGTTTATTTTCAGTTGTGAAACGGGCTTGCGGTTCAGCGACGTATTGGACCTGAAGTGGACGCACTTGAAAAATATTAAAGGCGTGACCTATATCTCTAAGATTCAATGCAAGACGAAAGAACTGGTTGAAATTCCGGTGACGTTGAAATGGCCGAAGGTCCTGCTTGCCAAGTACCGGAACGTGTCTACGGGCGAGCATGTTTTTCCGAGTCTATCGAATAACTGCGTAAACCGGAAACTGAAAATGTTGGCTGAGAAAGCCGGAATCGGGAAACGCCTCTCGTTCCACGTCGGTCGGCATACCTTCGCTTCCCACTTGGCGAACGCGGGCACCCCGCTCTATATGGTAGCGAAACTTTTGGGG
>CAJMSX010000132.1 GCA_905216195.1 uncultured bacterium | reverse complement strand
GACCAAAAGCCTCCCGAACCAGCTGTCCGACTACGACGAGGAGGACGAGCGGACGGAAATAGAGACCGTAACCGAAAACGAGGACAAGAACGGAGAGGAGAGCGCTTCCGTCCCGAACGTCCGTTGATCCGTAAGCGATAGGCAGACTATGCTTTCAAGTTCGGCGTTCCGGTTCGTATCATCGTTTGATTACATCTGATAGGTCTGAAGTTTCATAAATTTTAAACCGGTAAAAGGACGTTATGACAAAAAGCGAGTTAACCGCGAACTTGAAGGAATGGGAATTGGAGCATCTGTATTCCCTCGATGGATCATTAGAACCTGATAAATATATCCTATATCATAACTATTCCGTTTGGGAATATTTCTTCTTCGACGAAAAAGGAGGTCGTAGTAATATGAGATTTTTTCATTCCGAAGAAGAAGCTTACGATTTTATTTATCAAGATGCTTTAAGTTTCCATCAAACAAGTGAGAAATATGGCATAAAATGGTGATCAGATGATTTCCAAAGCCTAAGCGGCCATGAATCGAAGTCAGGGCAATTTGATTTACCTTGACTTATGAAATTTTAAATACAATCAAGTTTTGCGGTACCTATCTTTGGTCAATCTGGTACAAGAATTCATACAAAGCCCTTCGGAATTTAGGACTATATCCGACCTCTATGATAAAAGTTAGATATGACCAGAAAAGAATTGAAGCGGAAACTTGAAAAGTCAGGACGTTTAAGTCGTTATTTTTTAGATGGTTCCCTTCGTTCAGATTGTGGCATTTTATTGAGAAATTATTCTGTATGGGAATATTTCCATATGGACGAAAGGGGAAATCGGACGCCTTTAAATTATTTACTTCGGCAGAAAAAGCCTATGATTATTATAAAAATGCGTTAGATTCTTGCAACGTTTTTCAGACGGCATTAAACAAACGCCCAAGTAGTTTGCGGCCGAGCGATCTTCGGAGAGCCGGATTTCCCCTGATATGGCCTGCCCGAAGTTTCCGGATCGTCGCCTGGTTGTGAAATTTCCATGTTTGCCGGGCCGAGTTGTTAAATTCGGGGCGGGGCGCATTGTTTTTTCTCTTTTTTGTTATACATTTGCGATGTCGAACAGAAACTGTAGAACGTTTAATCCGTTACGAGGAACGATGAATCAGCTTTCGCCTTTTTTTGGTTATTATTTTTACTTCTACTTTACCAAAAGCGGACTGGGATCGCGTTGCCTTTAGCGAACGAATCGAACGATGAAAAGATAGACGATCCCGGTCCTTGCAAGGTCCGGGATTTTTTTTGAAATGAAGATGACAAGCCAGAACGAATGGACGGAGCCGGAGGCTGTGGGCGGCGTGGGAGCGCGCGTCGCCATTCAGGGCTACGAAGGTAGTTTCCATCATATCGTCGCGCGTCGCTTTCTGGGCGAGCGGGCGGAAATCGTTCCCTGCGATACGTTCCGCGAAGTGGCCCGGCAGGTCGAGAGCGGCGGAGCCG
>CAJMSX010000131.1 GCA_905216195.1 uncultured bacterium | reverse complement strand
CACAGGATGGCGAAATGAAATTATTTATAATAAAACAGTTATGTCCATTCTGTCGGTGAGTATCATATTTTTTGAGAAGGAGGCGGCTTACGCCATGGACGATTTCAAATCCGATCATAAAAACATCGGACGTGTTCGCTGATTCTGATATCGCTCCGGAGGATAGGACGACTCAAAGACAGATCCTCCAGTTTCCGTACCCGGGACAACGCCGTGTACAGCTGTCCTGAGGCAAAGCAGGGACGGGGGGGCAGATCAAGATGAACGCGGTCCAGCGTTTGCCCCTGAGCCTTGTGAATCGTCATGGCGTAGGCTGGAAGAATCGGAAATTGAGTAAAACTTCCAATGATCCGGGCATTCAGGCGCGGATCACCGGCAGGGGTGATCCCGATGGAATATTCATAATTGAGCCAGGTATTCCGCGCGACCATCACACACGGCCCGCGCAGCAGATTGACACAGATGTAATCCGGTTCCCAGGCAATAACGATTCCGAGGTCGCCATTGACGTAATCCCCATGCGCTTCATTTGCGGTCAGAAGCACGAACATCCCCATTTTCACTCTTAAAGAAATCGGAACCGGCCAGTCTTCTTCCGGATAATTTCCGTCGCATTTTCCTGTGAAAAAATGTTCGGGGGAAAGCACGCGCTCCACAAAACATTGGTTTATATATTCCGCACGGGATCGATAGCAGCAAAGATGGCGGGCTTCCGGGTGAGGGAATAATTTTTTTACGCGGGAATTCAGCCATGGCAGCAGAGCATCAAGCTCTTCGGTTCCGAGGCGCACAGAACGCAATAATCTCAGAAATGCCCTATCTGTTTGACGATGGGACGTTTTCAATTCTACATTCAGAAAATCCGCCTTTGCCCAGACTGGAGCATCAAAAGCGAAAATCCCGTGCAGATTTTTTATCAGGAACTCATATTCTTTCTGAGTTTTAACGACGGGCGGGAGCTGATAAAAATCACCGACGACCACGATGGAAATTCCTCCAAACGGTTGATTCCGTCCGGTGTAAATACGTAGATCGTGATCAAGTCGGCTGAAAAGATCGCTGCGAACCATGCTGATCTCTTCGATTATCAGATGGGAAACGCCTTCCAGATAGGAGCGGGTACGCTCGGGGGAGACTTGCTGATTCCGTTCCAGCATTTTCAGAAAACGGTGAATTGTCATCCCGCCAGATTTCAGGTTTCGGGCCGCCAACCCGGTCGGGGCCAATCGTACGATCCCTTCCGGATTCGTCTCGATGAACGCATTGATGACTTCCGTTTTTCCCGTGCCGGCATCTCCTCGCAGAAAAACGTTCTTCCCGGAAAGCATCAATGCCACAATAATTAAGATCATTTTTCTTCACAAAGAAATTATTTTTTTCATTTTTATCGCCAGTTTTGCCGAAAAAAACGATTTTTCCACAAAAAAACACGAAAAAAACACGGAAAATCTTTGTTTTGCATCAATAATCATTTGCATGTTAATGAGCAGCTGTTATCTTACCTA
>CAJMSX010000130.1 GCA_905216195.1 uncultured bacterium | reverse complement strand
TCCGCCGGTCAGTGAAAGAAAAAGGTAGATGACCGACAGAAGCGACCGCGTCCCCCAACACGAATACCGAAGACGAACAAGGACCGGAATAATTCTACGTTTGTAAGTGTAAACATGTATATAAATATCATTCTTTATTCTCGTGAAAGTTTCCCAGCCAAAGTGTTTCCGACGCCTTCGTGGCACGTGCATTTACGGCGAAAGCGTATATATGAAAAGAAGTATTCTTCCATTCTTCCGGAAGTGTAAAGCATACTTCCGCCGTTTCTTTTCTTTGGTGTAAAGGTAGCAGGTTTGTCCGCAGCACTTCCGGATTCCAGAGAAAAACATAAAGCCGGTCGTCATCGTACATCAGAGGTTTCAGCGGTTGCCGTTTTTGTTTGAAAATCAAAATTCCGCCCGAATCTGCCCATTGGGCAGTGACTTCCGGAGCCCGTAGCTCGCCGGCCGAAACTTTCAGTTTACTATAATCGACGGAGACGTTCAACCCCTCGTCACAAGCCATACAAGGTAGATTCCGGCTCATAAAACCGTTTACCCTTCCTCTGGCTTCCCTACCGGGAAAACCCAATTCAAGCACTTTTTTCATTCTCATAGCCAGGAGACCCAAGACTTTCCATTTAGCCCGGTGTATCAATTGCGACGGAGTACGGGCATCCCGTGCCCATCTTTTTCCTTTTACCACATTAGAATCTCCAAGCCGGTACATCGTAACATTTCCGAAGGACCCGCTCAGCCTGCTGAATAAACCCGATTCAAAAACTGCCATAATTTCATTGTATTTACCGGTTCAATCTGAAATAGCAATCCGGCGAAAAAGTTTCTCCGGATGCAGAGCAAAACAGACAATATAAATGCAATTCCTTCCCGCTTGCCGGCCATTCACCTTCTGCCCGTCCATCTTTTCTGAGCGCGCAGATATTTTCCAACACAATTAACCGATAAGGTTCGTCCGGGCAGATAGCGGCAACTATCAAACGGTCGTCCGGCGCTGCCGTCGCCATGGGTATCCCCGCCTGCCAGACCAACTCCCAATGCCCCGTTTCGTTCTGCACACAAGCAAACCGATCAGGCAATTGTAAACAAGCACCTCCAAAACTCAATTTGGCATAGTCGACCCGGTCACCCTCTCCGAAAGCATTGATATTCCGGCTTAAAAAAAGATGATATCCCGATCGTTTTCCCAACTGGACAGCAGCCTCGCCGGCAGCACGCTGAAATAAAGTCCCCTTGACCGACCGGAACAGCGTTTGCACACACACCTGCCGCCACCGCTGTAAACATTGGGCCGGCGAACGGGGATTACTGACTTTAATAGGAGCGCGGCGTACGTATCTTTTATCTCCCACAGCATAAAAGATATGGTCGCCTATGCGTCCGGAAATATGCCCGAGTCCTGAAGAAATTACTCTTGCCATGATGTTTATATTTAGTTTCGAGGTTTATAATATAATAAAAAAAATTTAAATTTCCAATCTATTTTCAATTTAACACCGATTAAAATTGGTATTAAATTGGAGTTGAATTGGAGTTGAATTGG
>CAJMSX010000129.1 GCA_905216195.1 uncultured bacterium | reverse complement strand
GCAGGAATATCCTCGTAAGAAATTTCCAACGGTTCATCGGCCTGGTTTTCGACAAAACGTAAACGTTCGATCTGTTCAGCCGGAATAGCTACCGCTTTTCCCTTTTCTTTCAGGAAAGTAACCACCCCCGGAGTTGTCAGTACAGGAACAAAAGTTTCTTCTTTTATATGTACAAAAATATATCCGGAAATCAAAGGCACTGACACTTTTTTTTTCCGGTCACTCCACACCCTGTATTCAGTCCTTAACGGAAGATAATTTTCAATACCAATCTGATCGAGTCGTTCTTTCACTTTTTTTTCAGCCCTGGCTGCTGTATACACAGCATACCAGGAAAAAACACTCTCCATAAACAATAGCCTAGCACTTAATAAACTTTCAACATAGTCACTTCCTTCGGAGTAAGGAAACGCCATGTTCCCCGCGGCAGATTTTTTTTCGTAATACCGGCAAAATATACCCGGTCGAGCTTTATGATCTGGTAACCGAAATGTTCAAATATACGTCTGACGATACGATTTTTTCCGGAATGAATCTCTATCCCCACTTCAGTACAATCCGGAGAGGTATAACTGATCTCGTCCGCTTTGATAAATCCGTCTTCCAGCTGGACCCCATTCGCTATAGCCTGAAAATCTTCTTCAGTCAATACACGATCCAGAAAAACATGATATATCTTTTTGTGATCGTATTTCGGATGGGTTAATTTCTTAGCCAGATCGCCGTCATTCGTAAACAACAACACTCCTGTCGTCTGCCGGTCCAGACGCCCTACCGGATAGATTCTTTCTTTACAAGCACCTTCGACCAAGGCCATAACCGTCTTACGTTCCAACGGATCCTCAACGGTTGTCACATAATCTTTCGGTTTATTTAAAACGAGATATACTTTCTTTTCGGGGAAAATCTGAACGTCGTCCACCTCCACCTTGTCTTTCTTCCGTACTTTCAAACCGACGGTCTGAACTACCTCTCCGTTTACCTTCACCCGTCCGGCAACGATCAATTCATCCGCATCCCTACGAGAACATACGCCTCCCATTGAAATGTAGCGATTCAGACGCAATTCGGCGTTCTCATCTTCATTTTTCAGCCGATGAGCCAACAATTTCTTTTTACTATAGTGTTTCTGTCTCAGTCCTTCTTTCTCTCTCCCGGAAATCTTTTTCCGATCGCGGTCGAAAGGACGATTATAATTCGAATGATTGTTCCCGGTGGTCTCCTCACCTCTTGGCCGGAAAATACGTGGTCTGCGTGGATTATCCGTATGAGAATCACGTTTCACCAATACCTTCCGTTCCGAACGTTCAGTCCGGTCCTGCCGGTCGGTTGCCTCTGTACTAGGACGGTAATCCCGGCGGTTACTGAATTTAGCCGGACGTTCTCTGTAAGTATCTTTCTCCCGGTTAAAATTCCGTTCTCTTCTTTCTCCGTTGTCCCGTTCAGAAGTCCTTTCAAACCTTCTGGTAGTGTTACGGTTCCCCACAGATCCGGCCGTATATCTTTCTCCTTGCTCTGCTCCATATCCTCTACGGTTTTCAGACCGTTCGGAACGAAAAGAACGC
>CAJMSX010000128.1 GCA_905216195.1 uncultured bacterium | reverse complement strand
AACGAGGAAGAGCATGTACAAAACTGGGAACGTTTGAACGGACGGTTGGCGGGGTACCGGCGGGTGTCACGGATAAAAAAGTGGAGTTATGCTGCTGTTGTATTATTATTGATAGGAATAGGAAGCGGATTATTTTATGATCCGGCTAGCGGGGTATTTTCCGGTCAACAGGGAATTGTGACGGGTGAAAATCTTCCCGGTGCGAAACGACATGCCATATTGACCCTGGGAGATGGGACTGAGATCGATTTGAAGGATGAAGTAGCCCGAATGAATTTAAGCAAACGGCAAGAGGCTCCGCATGTCGGAGAGGGGGCTTTATCTTACCGGAGTGTTACGGATAGCGTACAGTTGAGTGAATACCATACCCTGCAAGTGCCCAGAGGTGGAGAGTATGTATTGGTGTTGGCCGATGGTTCGGAAGTATTGCTGAATGCCGAGTCGAAACTTACCTTTCCGGTAGTTTTCCGGGAAAAAGAGAGAAGGGTATATTTGGAAGGAGAGGCTTATTTTAAAGTGAAGAAAAATCCGGCATGCCCGTTTTTTGTAGAAGTAAAACCCTTAGAGGTTGAAGTAACCGGAACAACTTTCGGAATCCGGGCTTATCCTGACGAAACGGATGTACTGACTACTTTGGAAACCGGAACAGTCCGGGTGAGAAACGGAGAGGCGGAAGTGAACCTGAGCCCTGACCGGCAAGCTATATTCGATCGGTCGACGACAACCTTAAGTGTCGGAGAGGTCGATACCGATTTGTTCCTTGCCTGGAAAGACGGGCGCATTATTTTTGACGATTGTCCCCTGGAAAAGATTTTGGCCGAAATAGGGCGTTGGTATGATCTGGATATATTCTATGCCCGCGAAGAGGTCCGTTCGTATCGGTTTTCTTTGAATATTAAAAGACACGAAACATTCGGGGAAGTCCTGAAATTGTTGGAAGCGGCCGGACAGTTCGGATTTGAAGTAAATGGAAATACAATTGTTGTAAGATAAAAAAGCAACGCTGCGAACGTTGCTTTTCAAACACACACTTTGCTACTGACAGAGTGTGAGAAAGTTAAATCCTAAATACAAAGTTATGAAGAAAATTTTAGAAGTTGTCGGGAGAAGACGTTTTTTATTTCTCCTTTTCTTGTTTTTCATGGCTCAGGCGCATCAAGCGGCCTGTGGTCAATCGAAAAGTTTGACATTTACTTTAAAAAATGCTTCTCTGAAAGAGGTGATCCATGAGCTCAAACGGTTGGGCGGGTACGATTTTGTGTACCGGGATGCCAATCTGGAAACTTTTGCCCGAAGGGATGTGAATTTTCAGCAAGCGACACTCGATCGGGTGATGGAAGATTGTCTGAAGGGGACGGGACTCGAATATGCTGTGAACGGACAAACCATTGTGATTAGAAAACAAAGGCCGGAATCACCGGGACAGGAAATGCGCAAAGTGAAAGGGAAGGTTACCGATGAACAGGGAGTGCCACTCCCCGGGGTGACGATTATGATCAAAGGAACTACTCTGGGGACAGCTACCGATGCGGAGGGTAAGTATCAACTGGATGTTCCGGTTTCGGGAAATGTGACCCTGGCATTTTCGTTCGTCGGAATGAAACCGCA
>CAJMSX010000127.1 GCA_905216195.1 uncultured bacterium | reverse complement strand
GAATAAATCAATTCAGAAAACCGCATTTTATTTATATCTTTCTTTCAACCCTTCCCTTATCCGGTGCGGAAGTGTCCCCTTTGCGGGCTGCTACCGCTAAAAGGATTCCCAATACCACTCCCAACAAGGCAGCACACAATACCCGCATATTGCCGGGCAACAGAAAAGTGATGGTATGAGCCGGGAACCAGAAGAAAGGGATGGTTTTCTTAAAGACAAATCCCCACAACACCTTCCAGTTCAAACTGCTCATGATCCCTCCCATATCCAGTGGTGTGAAGAAACCACGGAGTGTACCGCCGTGCATCAGAATATGGGTATCCGTAATTTTATGCAGCGTCATAAATACCGGAGCGAAAATGGTATTCATACTCACCGACACGGCAAAAGCCACCCCTACTTTAGCCCAACACAATCCAGGTGCATGAAAAACCGCCGGAGCCTCCTGCATGCCAAGGTATTGCAAAAATGCCGGAGTACCATTCGAAAAAATAACCATCGCCATATTAATGCCCATCCCCAATATCCCCCATACAAACATCCGGGGCAAAACCCCGAATCCTTTCCGGCAATACACGCCGGCACTAATCCGCAAGCCGATCATCTCTCCCAAAGTCGACAAGACGGCAAATTTCAGGAAACTCATGATCATGCCATGAGCCGCATTAAAAGCATGATACCATTCGTAAACAGGCCGGCAGATAAAAAAGGGTAGCAGCAAAACCGCTACCCCCAGTATAAAAATAAAGTCTTGTTTTTTCATTTTTCAATCCGGATACGGGCATCCACCGCCACCACATTTTCTTTATTACCGAGTAATGGATTCAGGTCCATCTCAAAAATTTCAGGAGCCACTTTCACTAACATGGACACCCTCGACACAGCTTCGGCGAATTTTTGTTCATTCACCGGTTCTTGTCCCCGTACACCCTGAATGATTTTATACGATTTCAAGCTACGGATCATATCCAAAGCCTCCGGTTGGGCAATCGGAGCCAAGCCTGCTTTCACATCTTTCAATACCTCGATAAAGATACCTCCTAATCCGCACAACACCATATGTCCGAATTTATCTTCCCGTTTAGCCCCGATAAACACTTCGGTCCCGGACAACTGCTGAGCCAGCATGACGGCATGCGTATCTTTGATCTGCATCATCCGACGGAATTCGCTGCGTACCGTCGCTTCGTCCCTTACGTTGAGGGTTACCCCACCGACATCGGACTTATGGACAGGTCCTACTACTTTCATCACTAACGGGAAACCGATCTGACGGGCCAGACCGACAATTTCTTCCTCTTTATCGGCCACACCTTCTTTCGCCCGGGCAATACCGGCAGCATCCAGCAATTCATGGATCTGTTCAGGTGACAGATAGCCGTTTTCAGCCTGATCGACGACTGCCCGGATCCGTTTCCGGTCTACTTCCGGCAATTCGGGCTCGGCAGGTTGCGGAGCAGGGGTACGGTATATTTTACACAAAGCATTACCAAAATTCACTTCATAAGGGAAGTAAACGCCACCTTTCCGTACAAACTCGTCGATTTCCTCTTTCACCACCATCGAAGAGGGGAATATGGGATAAATCGGTTTCGGGGAAGTAGCTATTTTTT
>CAJMSX010000126.1 GCA_905216195.1 uncultured bacterium | reverse complement strand
TCTAGCTTTTAGCCTCTAGCCTCTAGCCTTTAGCTTCTAGCTTTTAGCCTCTAGCTTATTGCTTTCAGCTTTTTAACCTCTAGCTTTTCATCCCGATCCCTGCCCCGAACCTCCCCGCTTTCTCCCCTTCTCTCCGATAGGAGAAGAAAAGGTCCGGATGACAGACCGAGCACATACCGGCCACTTCTATATTTTCATTTTTCACCCCACATGCCAGCAATTCTTTACGGTTAGCTTCCCACAAATCCACCTGGTATTTTCCCGGTTGCTTTCCCAGACCAACGATCGCCTGATTACCGGGAAATAACTGTTGAAACACCCGGGCCACTTCCTCTCCGACTTCGAAACAACATTTCCCGATCGAGGGGCCAATAGCCGCCACTACCCGTTGGGGATCACATCCGAAATGCTCCTGCATTACCCGCACGGTTACCCCGACTATTTCTGCCGCTGTTCCTCTCCATCCGGCATGTACTGCAGCAATCACCCTTTTCTCCGGTTCGAACAGGAGTACCGGGACACAATCGGCAGACAACACCATCAGACATATCCCCGGCTGATTCGTCACCAAAGCATCCGTTGCCGGAATACGGCTTTCCCTATCCAAAGCCCCTCTCCCGGCTTCCTCAGCCGTAACGATCCGCACTGTCGCCGAATGTACCTGCCGGGCGGTAATCAGCCGCTCTACCTCAAATCCTGCAGCTTCCGCCAGGCTCCTGCGATTATGCTGTATGATCTCAGGATTTTCCCGATCGGAAAATCCGATATTTTTAACTCCCGAAGAGACAAAATGCATCAATTCCGGATAAGCGGATAAATTCCGGAACCGATAAAAAGGGAAATCCCCGCTAAGCAGTTTCTCCATATCCATTCATTTTAGATCGACAAAATTAGCCCAAGTTCGGATAATCCCCAAAGTTTAAGCTCCAAACCGTCATAAAAGTAAACTTTCAGCCGATTCCAACGTATGTTTAAGAAAAAAATATGTTACAGGACTATTTGACATTAAGGCAAGCATACCTCACCCGACCCGACACCCGGACTCAGATACATCAAAATTATGTCCGGAATTTGTTTTTATACGAAACTTTCCGGTTGGGCGGACACAACCTTCCACCGACAATATTCGAGAACATCGTCAGTACCGGTAAACCTCAATCGACAGAGACAACCCGTCAAGCCTACGATCTTTGGCAAGCCTGGCAATATTGTGAAAAACAAGCAGCCCTTCGCCAGCCTTTAGACCTTTCGTTTGTCAGAACGGTTTCTGCCCGTATCATGAAGCATACCGGTGGCGAAACGACTACTTCTGTGGGAGGTTACGATACTTCGTTAGGAGATTTCCGCCTCGGCGAGGATTATGACGAAGTATACCCTTTGGCTGATTTCCGTAAAATCCCCCTCCTGCTCGACAATCTGTGCCGGACTACCGATGTACAACTAACCGAAGCCGGTGTAAGCGAGAACATTAAAATTGTGGCCAACTTCATGTACGATTTTATGCATATCAAGCCATTCGGTTATTGCAATCTGGAAACCGGTATCCTGCTCATCAACTTTTTGGAACTGAAAGAAGAGCATCCCCTGCTCATCCTGTTTGCCGACGACCGGGCAGAATTACTCAATGCCCTGAAACGGGGA
>CAJMSX010000125.1 GCA_905216195.1 uncultured bacterium | reverse complement strand
TTAACAAACAAAACCTTTGCCTGTTCCGCTGTGAGATCAAAGCGGCTCAACAGGTAAAGAAAATGAATACGGGGCCCGTTCTCTTTTTTCAGCCGCAGATATACCTGTTTGGAAGATTCGGGTAGCAGCCGGCTTATTTCGGAAGATAAAATGCTCGCAGGTTGTTTCAATTCCTGTTCAAACAAAAGCCAGGGATTTCCCTTTTCATCTTTCAAACTGTTAATGATTTCAGCAGCAACAAAATGCCCCTTCTCTATTCCCAACGCACACAATGCCGAACCCATTCCCGGATAATTTCCCCTCAATTTTTCGAGGGAGGCAATTTCATCATGAATCCAGCCGATCATTTTCGCATGTCCGGTTCCGATACCCAAAGCCTGCGCTTTTTCCAGCGACTGCATACAGGCCAGCAATACCCGGATCGCACTGTCGTTACTGACATGTTCGCCCCCATAGGAAAACTCAAACCGTTTGTCATTCGGAATGCATACCGCTAATTCCGACATATCGAACCCGGGATGCTCTTTCTGATATTCCAGGCCTTCATGATAGGGCAGCAGAAAACCGTCTTTTCCGTCCGGACGTATCGAATGAAGGATCATATGTTCCCAGTAAGCAGCCCCGAACCGGTTATCCGATCCTTCATAAGCCTCTGAAGGGATAATTTTATTTATACGGCCTACTCCTATCAGGACGCGACTGGAATCTTCAATAAAAGGAACCTGCTTGGCATAAAAAAACACCAGGGAAGTCTTTTCCTCAAAATGTTCAAAAAAACAATCCAGTAAAGCCCGTTGGTTATGAATTTCCTGCACCCAACTATCTTTCCAGGCTAATTCCGGTTCTCTGTCCGGATCATAATCCAGATCATACAAACTGACTTTTTCTTTTGCATTCTCTTTCAACATCCAATAATAAGGAACAGCAGCCACAGCATAAGCAGGATACCTCACCCGGGTATCTTTCAGACGACCATGAGTCGCTTTTGAAATAGCGGCATAAGGATGCCTCAGGGTCCGGTAAAACGGGAAGCAGGTCATAAAGGTCGCCCTTTCTCCCACACATACCGGGAAATCCTCTTCCTCCAGACCTTCCAGTGAGTGACCGGCCAGTTTCTGTTCTTTCTGATCATCCCGTTCCAAAGCACAGTTTTTCAGTATCAGACAGGCTCCGTTAGCCGCAGGATTTTTACAGACCGTCCCATTCCAGCCATTGTCGTGCCAAGGCACCCGGCAGGACAAGTGTCTCAGTAAATAACGGGGATTATGATTCATTTTTTAATATCTAAGCAAGTAAAAAATACATATTTTCCCAAAACTAAGAAAAAACATGAATATTACATAATATTGATATAATTTTATTTTCCCTCTCAAACAAAAATCAAGCATTTTTTTACGGGATATAACAAAAGTCGTCCAATATTGTTGCATTCCAACAAATCATTGAACGACTCTCAATCTTCTGTTCCGCTGGATTCAGCCTCTCTGCCATATCATTCCTTCGAAACTTATTTTAACCGGGTCTTTCCTCCATTTACATCGAACCGGTCAGTTCTTCGGCTATTTTCTCGGCCTGTTTCAAAACGGTTTCGGTGGCCAGTGCCTGCATATCGGGTGGATAACCGTATTTGCGCAGCATGCGTTTTACGGCTACTTTCATCTTTGCTCTTACATTCTCTTTGATCGTCCAGTCGATGGACGCATTTTTCCGG
>CAJMSX010000124.1 GCA_905216195.1 uncultured bacterium | reverse complement strand
TTTACGGCGTGGACTACCAGGGTATCTAATCCTGTTTGCTCCCCACGCTTTCGTCCATGAGAGTCAGTGACCGGCCAGTAAGCTGCCTTCGCTTTCGGTGTTCTTCCAGATATCTACGCATTCCACCGCTACACCTGGAATTCCGCTTACCTCTCCAGTACTCTAGTTGATCAGTCTTCAAGGCAGTTCCGGAGTTGAGCTCCGGGATTTCACCCCAAATTTAACCAACCTCCTACGGACCCTTTACGCCCAATAAATCCGAACAACGCTCGCCACCTACGTATTACCGCGGCTGCTGGCACGTAGTTAGCCGTGGCTTCCTTCCCCGGTACCGTCATTTATTCGTCCCGGGTGACAGCCGTTTACGATCCGAAGACCTTCATCCGGCACGCGGCATCGCTCCGTCACGCTTTCGCGCATTGCGGAAGATTCTCGACTGCAGCCTCCCGTAGGAGTCTGGGCCGTATCTCAGTCCCAGTGTGGCTGACCATCCTCTCAGACCAGCTACCCATCGTTGCCTTGGTGAGCCGTTACCTCACCAACTAGCTAATGGGACGCGAGCCCATCCCCAAGCGATAAATCTTTAGTAGTAATGTGATGCCACTTTACTACCACATCAGGTATTAGCAGCCGTTTCCAGCTGTTATTCCCAACTTGGGGGCAGGTTGCTCACGCGTTCCTCACCCTTTCGCCACTAACGTATTGCTACGTCCGTTCGACTTGCATGCCTAATCCATGCCGCCAGCGTTCGTTCTGAGCCAGGATCAAACTCTCCATAAATAAAGTATTCAGATCAGCTTACTAGCTGCTCCACTCTTTTACGAAGAATCGATTCGTGATTCTTTATTTCGACTACTGTTTCAATAATTTATTATTAAAACAATTCTCATCGTTTTTCCCCTCTCGCCGAGGGGTAGATTGACTCGGATACATCGCACTATTCAATTTTCAAACAACGTCGTCCTCGTTCAGGCGACAGGAGTTTAATTTAGCTCAATTTTAACTTAATGCAAATCCTTTTTTCAACTTTTTCAGGATTTTTTCAAGCGTTCGGGCTTTTTTTAACAACTCCGCCATTCAGAGCGGCAACAGGACATTAAATTACCATAGTTCAGTTTTTTTTCAAGCCGCTAAATAAACCTTTTTTCACCTTTTTTTCACCCAGATCACGCTCAGACGGAGCCACGCCGGCGCAAAACATTGGTTTTCAGACACTCCCGGAAGAACTTTATAAACTTTTTTCTTAATCGTTATAGTTTACCACCGGTTACAAAACCAGTCATTCCCCCCGTTGGAATTAAGAGTAAACCGGAAACGACGGCCAACCTCACAGTTGGGATAAAAGGCAAGCCGGAGGAGTACGGGACTGTAGGAGGGGGAGACAGTATAACCAAATTAACGGTTGGGATAAAAGATGAGCCGCGAGGCGACGGAGCAGAACAAAATAGGGGAGAAAAAAACGGGTGGGAAATACAGAATAACCAAATCAGTGGTTGGGATAAAAGACGAGCCGTAGGAGGAAGAGAGAACGGGAAAGAGAGAAGAATCGGGAGGGGAAGCAGGGAAGCGGTAAGAAGGGGGGATGGTATAACCAAACTAACGGTTGGGATGAAAGATGAGCCGGAGGGGGGAGGAGAGTATGGAAAAGAGAGAAGAATCGGGAGGGGAAGCAGGGAAGCGGTAAGAAGGGAGAAACAGTATAACCCAAGTAACGG
>CAJMSX010000123.1 GCA_905216195.1 uncultured bacterium | reverse complement strand
CCCCTTAAAAAAAAAAAAATCTTTTTAAATTTTTTTATTTAAACCCGGGCGGGGGGAAAATTGTCAAAAAATAACAAAAAATCCCCCCGTCCCCATGATTATTCGGTCTTTTCTGTCAATGTCAATATAATTTTTAAGAATCCAAAAAGAAAATCCATCTCGGATCTCTCCTCTCATTCCGAGAAGTTTTGACCTGTTAATGCATTTGCATAATGCCAGTATATTAATTGTTTTTTAGAGGTAAGAATATGCTGGTTAAATCTTCGTTTATGCCTGCAAATATAACAAATGCGGACAATAAAGGCAAAAATATCGGCTAAAATTTTCCTACCCAGTTCTTTATTTGTTTGTTATTTCCATCGTACTCCGTTTTAAACCGTGATTTAATCCGGATAGCAGAAAAAACGACGATTTAATCAACATTTTTGTCTGCCGTTAGCGGTTTGAACGGGTTTTTCGATGCCGCATCCGGTGGAAAGAAACAAGAAATGAGAACAACTATTCATCCGATGAAATTGAAGTACAGACTGCTATTTCTGCCTATCCTGTTGTTTGCTTGCGGTGTGGCATCGGGGCAGGAGGCCGGTATGTCTGTGGCACCATTCGTCCGGGGAGATACGGCAGTCTTCCGGTTTGCTCCGGAAAAACGTATGTTCTGGGCTGATTACAAGGGAAATGCAATCGCTATCGATTCGCTTGCCCGTTCCATCCGGCAACACAAACTTTCGATCGAATCGGGCGATATGAAAGTACGTGTACTGGGATTTTGTTCCTCTTACGGTTCCTGCGCAGAGAACCTTGCGGCTGCGAAGAATCGGAGCAATCAGGTCAAATCCTATTTCATTGTCCATGAAGGATTGAAGGAGGATCATTTTCGGACGACCAACTCCACGCGCCAATGGCACGGGATGACTGATGTCATTGGGATAGCCTATTTGTTCCGGAATTCGGAAACGATCCCGGCTTCCGGAACATTACCGGAAAGTGGCTTTACATCGGCCGATTCGGTGTCGGCATCGCAGGTTCTGAAACCCTTTGTCGAACCCGACACGCTTATTGCGGAGAGGTCTGCGAAACCGGCATCCGAATCCACGCGGCCGATTGCCAAGGCTTTGGAAAGCGCTCTGGGTGATCCCGTTCAACCCTGTTACCAGTGGGTTATCAAGACGAATGTAGCCTATCTGGCTGCTACGGTAGCCAATCTCGGTGTGGAATTTGCTTTCGGTAAGCATTACTCGGTCGATCTGCCAATGATCTATAGTCCCTATACCGTGTCACGGACGTTCCGGCTACGCTTTCTGGCCGTTCAGCCCGAATTCCGCTATTGGTTCGGCACTCCGATGAAAGGACACTTTTTCGGGGCACACCTTAATATCGGAGCGTTCAATATCTCCGTGGATAAGCATACGCGCTACCAGTCTCCGGACGGTTTCTACGGTGCAGGCGTAAGCTATGGCTATGTCCTGCCATTCGCCCGCCATTGGGGGGCGGAGTTTACCGTCGGCGCAGGCTACATCCATACGAAGTACGATGCTTATTACAATATTTCGAACGGAGCCCGTTACGAAAAAGGTATCCCGTATAATTACTGGGGGCTTACGAAGGTCGGGATCAACCTGGTTTACAGATTCGGAAAATAAGGAGGAGAGGCGATGAAAAAAACGATACTATATACCGTGTGTCTGGCCGTCCTGACGATGACGGGCTGCGACAAAACCGT
>CAJMSX010000122.1 GCA_905216195.1 uncultured bacterium | reverse complement strand
CGTTCATTATCACAGCAAAGGTAATAAAGTAAACGAAAAACCAAAAACGGCAGGCCCGTTTCTCCGTCGAACTCAATACAACTCTTCGAGTTGTCGTACGGGTAATAAAACCCGATGCACCTCTTCACCCGTCACGGCTTGCCGAAGCGTAAAAGATTGTTTTAAACGGCAATCCCGGGAAGAACTCCCCCAAATAGCCAGATAGCGACCGGATTCAACTGCCCAACAGGAAGCTTGCTCGTCGAAGGACGCCAGTTCGGACAAACCGACAACCAACCGAACGACCTCACTCTCTCCGGGAGCCAATATTTTCGTTTTGGCAAAGGCTTTCAGTTCTTTCTGTGGTTTAACCATTGTTTTTCCGGGAGCGGCGATATATAACTGTACCACTTCTTTTCCCGGTATCTTTCCGGTATTGGTCACTGTACAGGAAAATTCATATCCTTGTTCTGTACGCAAATACCGAGGTTTGCTATAAGTAAATCCGGTATACGACAAGCCGAAACCGAAGGGATAGGAAACATCTACCCGATATTTATCGAAATAACGGTAACCGACATAGATCCCCTCTTCATATCGGGTAAAGTCGATATTCGGCCGGTCGGTACCTTTAGGCCCGGTATAAAACTCCCGGTAAATATCGAGAGCTTCCTCATCGCCGATTAGGGGAAAATTTTCAGAGGAAGCGGCATCTTCATAACGGACAGGGAAAGTCATCGGTAACTTACCGGAGGGATTCACCTTGCCCGATAAAATATCGGCCACCGAGTTTCCACCTTCCTGTCCCCCCTGCCAAGCCAACAGGATTGCATCGGGCCGGTCTTTCCAGGAAGCCGTTTCGATCACTCCCCCGATATTCAGGATGACGACTACCTTTTTACCCTCCTGATGAAAGATTCGGGTTACCTTTTCCAGCATTTCCCGTTCGTCGGCACAAAGCTCGAAATCGTCTTTCACTTTCCGGTCACTGTATTCTCCGGCATTCCGGCCGATGGTAATCATAGCCATATCCGTTTCTTCGGCTTTTCGCCGGATCAACCCTTCGTCTAAAGTACATTCCACGATACGGGGAGGAGTGACGTGGTTGTATTTCTTCCAATCGATTTTAGCCTCTTCAGCCCGGATATAATCCAAATAATGCTGTTTCAAGCCCTTATCGAGGATAAAACCGGCTCCGGTCAATCCTTCTTCCAAAGAGACAGAATAAGCTTCTTCGACATCACCGCTACCGGTACCTCCGGCAATAAACTGGTAAGAAGTATTTCCAAAAACGGCAATATCACGCACATCAGCGGCCAACGGTAACGTTTTTCCATCATTTTTCAACAAAATCATTCCTTCGGCAGCAGCTTCACGGGTTACCGAAGCTTGTGCTTTCAGATCAGGCTGTTCGGAATAGGGATATCCTTTAAAACGGGGCGTTTTCAGGATCAACTCCAACACCCGGCGTACATTCCGGTCGACGTCGGCCATAGATAGTTTTCCTGTCTTCAATGCCTGGCGGATACTATCTTGCTGGCGAATTTTCCCGGGCATCAGCAGGTCGTTTCCAGCCTGGACCTGCCCGACGGCATCGCGTCCACCGAACCAGTCGGTGACCACCATCCCCTGATATCCCCACTCTTTACGCAAAATCGTCGTCAGTAAATCATAACTCTCGGAGGTATAAACGCCGTTGATCTTATTATACGACGACATTACCGTCCAGGGATTCGCTTCCTTCACCACCATTTCAAAGCCTTTGAGATAAATCTCCCTCATCGCACGGGGAGA
>CAJMSX010000121.1 GCA_905216195.1 uncultured bacterium | reverse complement strand
CGGATCGCACCATTGTTTAATGATGGGTTTTGGGGTACGCATTGACGAAGTCAGGTGCACAGCCGAAATCCAACTATGCAGTGGTGGGGTTGTATTTTTATCCCAAAATAAAAATCGTTTGGGCTTTACCTGAGAATTCGTGTGATATTATCAATTAAAATATGGAACTGATTGAAACCTGTATACCGGGTGTTGTCATCGTGCAACCCCGTATTTTCGGTGATGAACGCGGCTATTTTTTTGAGTCGTTTTCACAGCGTGATTTCGAACGGCAGGTATGTAAAACCGTTTTTGTCCAGGATAATGAGTCGAAATCGTGTTACGGTGTGGTGAGGGGATTGCATTTCCAGCAACCTCCGTATGCCCAATCCAAACTGGTGCGGGTGGTGAAAGGTCGTGTACTGGATGTGGCGGTGGATATCCGTAAGGGATCGCCTACATTCGGGAAGCATGTTTCCGTTGAATTAACGGAGGAGAATAAACGGCAGTTTTTCGTTCCGCGGGGATTTGCCCATGGATTTGCGGTATTGAGTGCGGAGGCCGTGTTTCAGTATAAATGCGATAATTTTTATGCACCGGAAAGTGAGGGGGCTTTAGCCTGGGATGATCCGGATTTGGGAATAGACTGGCGGATTCCGGCTGCTAAGATGATCCTTTCGGAGAAAGATAAGCGACATCCCCGGTTAAAAGAGGTTGACTGGCTATTTGATTATAAAGATAATCTTTATGAATAAAATTGGGTGTTTATCAATGAATAATCAAGTTTTAGGAAACCTATACAGTGTTTATGGCTGGATCAGGTGACGAGCGGAGATTATCAGGGATACTATGAAAGGATGTATGGCAATAGATAGGCAAAAAACGGAAACGGTTCATTGGCACGCTGTCTTCACCGCCTCCCGTGCGGAGAAGAAGGTGCGTGACCGGTTGGAAGAGCTGGGTGTGGAGTGTTTTTTGCCGGTACAGACGGTGTTGAGGCAGTGGACGTACCGGAAGTCGCGGGTGGTGGTGCCGGTGATTGCGGGGTTGGTTTTTGTGCGGGTGAGCCGTCAGGAGCAGGTGAAGGTGCTGCAGACGAAGGGGGTGGTGGCTTTTCTGAGGCTGAAGGGAGAGGCGGGGGCTGCTGTGATTCCGGATAAGCAGATGGAGGACTTCCGTTTTTTGCTGGATTTCTCTGAGGAAGCGGTGGAAATGACCAATGAAAATATAAAGGCCGGTGATTTGGTCAGGGTGGTGAAAGGTTCGCTGAGGGGGATGGAAGGTGAACTGATCAGACACAAGGGAGTGACGAAGGTGTTGGTACGTATCGATATGCTGGGGTGTGCCATGGTTAATATTCCGGCGAGCTTTGTAGAAAAATTAAATAAGTAATGATCGGCGATGAAAGAGTTTTCTGTTTGTTATGATCGTTTTTGCCTGGGGAATTATACCCTGGTTTGTGATGTCTCGGATACCGTTCAGGCGACCGCGGATCTGGGGGCTTTCGAGATGTATGTCCTGGGCATGTGGAACGATGGGCTGGTGGTGACGATGAAGGCATACGATGAGGTTTGTGGTGAAAATCAGTTTGTCCTGCTTGTACCGGACGGCAGCGAGCAGTTGATGAGTTTCTCCCCGGGTAGAGGTTTTGTGGTCCGGCCATACCGGGCGGCACGTCAAGGCCGTTTTGCCTATTTGCTTGATTTCTTATGTGGCTTGAAATACAAAGGTTATCAGGGTTATGAGGAGTATGACGAGGAAGAAAAGATGATTTTCGGTATTGTGCGGGTCGGTGAAAAATCCCTGACCTATGGAGGAAAAAATTTGCAGGAAGTGAAA
>CAJMSX010000120.1 GCA_905216195.1 uncultured bacterium | reverse complement strand
CGCAAACAGTTTTTATTTTCGACCTCGACGGTAACCCCTGCGCTGAAATATACAGGCCCGGCCGGGGGCCACAGGAATACAACCATATAGACCATGTGACGCTGACCCCGGGACAGAAGCCGCTACTGGCTGTACTCGATAAAATGGGAAGCAAAGTATTATTCTATGGTTTAGACGGTAAATTCATCCGTTTTTCTCCAATTCCTTTCCGTTTTACAGGTATGGAATATTTAAATAAGAATGAATTACTCTGTTATGCAAATGCCTATATCCAACAAGATCCTATCTTTAAGAAACGTGAAGACACTAACAGGCTGCTCTTTTTTACGGACAATAAGTTCCAGATCAAGGCCAGTGCACTGACCAACCGAGCGAAAAAACGTAAAATCAGCTTTACGGTTCCTTTTGTAAAATGGAACGGCGAAGAAATATTGGTGAATCCGAATATGACCGATACGATTTACCGACTTGATGGGCATGACCTGCAACCGCTTTATTATGTGGATAAGTCCGCATTAGGCCCCGTACTGCCGACAGAGAATCTTACTGACGAGCAGATTTTAGAACTGGGCGTAAAAGCGCCTGTCTTTGGCGGTGATTTCATATCGGGAAAGAATTTTTTATTCGTAGATGTTTCCATGCCACCTACAAAGACTATCGACAGATATTGCTATTCAAAAACGAGCCGGAAACTCTATTTCCTTAAGAATACCCCGAGATCCGGAGACAGGGCCTTGGCTGAAATGGCTTTCGTCGGAATTATGGGTTCTTGGAAGGATCAGTTCATCGCACATGTACCCGCCTATGTAGTCCCGATGGTATACCAGCGGGACGGAACGGACAACCCGGTATTGAAGAATATCGGCGAAGATGCCAATCCCGTGCTGGTTTTCTATACGCTCAAGGAACCCGACCTGTGAAATCCGTCATGGCAAAAAATACAGAATACTATGCTTAGACAGATTGCAGTTTTATTTTTGCTCCCCGGACTTTGCTTCGGATGCGGAACCCGGCAGGACACGACACAGGACACCGAGGGTATGACCCGGCTTCTATTGACCAAGGAGACCGAAGCCACGCCTGCCGATTTTATCGCCGATTACCGGTATGTGCCGCTGGGGACAACCCGGCAACCCGTGGGTAATATAGACCAGTTGCTCGTGACCGACGACCGGATCATCGTTGTGGACAAGGAGAGGGCGCAAACAGTTTTTATTTTCGACCTCGACGGTAACCCCTGCGCTGAAATATACAGACTCGGCCGGGGGCCGCAGGAATACTACCATATAGACCATGTGACGCTGACCCCGGGAGAGAAACCGCAATTGGCTATACTCGATGGAAGGGGAAACAAAGTCTTGTTTTACGATCTCGACGGCCGGTTTGTCAACTCGACCCCGATTTCTTTCCGGTTTACGGGGATGGAATACCTGGACAAAAACGAAATACTCTGTTTTACGGATGCCTATGTCCGGCACGATCCCTCTTCCAAGGAACGCAAGGTTGCCGACCGGCTGCTCTTTTTTACGGACAATAAGTTCCAGATCAAGGCCTGTGCACTGACAAATCGTGCAGTAAACCGCAAAATCGGCTTTACAGAGCCGATTGTAAAACAAAGCGGCGACGATTTGCTGATAAATCCCAAGCTTAACGATACGATCTACCGGCTCGACGGTCGAAGCCTAAAGCCGCTTTACTATGTGGATAAGTCCGCATTGGGTTCCGTACTGCCGACAGAGGATCTTACCGACGAACAGATTATAGAGCTGGATAAAAAAGCCCCTGTTTTCTGGGGTAGTTTTACACCTGGGGAGAAATTTCTATTTTTAGAGGCATCTACGCCTCCGGCAGAGATCATAGACATATATTGCCATTCAAAAACGAGCGGGAAGATTTATTTATTGAAAAACAACGCCCCACGCTCCG
>CAJMSX010000119.1 GCA_905216195.1 uncultured bacterium | reverse complement strand
TGGCGTACCTCTTTCAAACTTAAATGTAAAAACGCAAAATTTGCAAACGCAAGCCGGTGTTAAAATAAAAAAGGCAATCAGGCTTATTTCTAAAATTTATAATTTAATTTAGATGCTCTAAAAAAATAGGTGATATATGAAGAAAGTTCTGTTTTTTATTCTACTTCTCTGGTGCCCGTTTTCAATCGTTTCGGCACAATTCGTCAATTTCGGTCAGGATAGGCCTTCCCTGCGCTGGAAGCAAATCAAAACCGACGATTTTCAAATTATATACCCGGATTTTTTCGAAGAAAACGCCCAAAAAGCAGCTTCTATTTTCAGTCTTTTATACCACCATGCCAACACACTGCAATTACACCCCAAAAAGATATCCATCATCATGTATGCCGACGGAGGTGTTTCCAATGGGAATGTAGCCCTGGCACCCCGGAAGAGTGAACTTTACACCATGCCTTCCCAAGATCCCACGGATGATTGGCTGGAACATTTGTGTGTACACGAATTCCGGCATGTCGTGCAGCTCGACAAGGTAAACCAGGGACTTACCAAAGACCTGTATTATCTCTTCGGGGAGATTTTTCCTATTGCAGTAGTCGGTGTATATGTACCGATGTGGTTTATGGAAGGAGATGCCGTATGTTTTGAAACTGCTGTCGGCCATCTCGGCCGAGGACGTTCCCCGGAATTTCTGAACGAAATGAAAGCCCAAATCCTGGAAAAAGGGATTTACAATTATTCGAAAGCCGTACTGGGTTCAAACAAAGATTTCGTGCCCAATCGTTACACTATGGGGTACTTCATGACCGCCAACTCCCGGGTCAATTACGGTTCGGATATCTGGGCAAAAGCGCTGGAACGCACCGGAAGACGCCCTTACGGCATTACTCCCTTCGCCACCAGCCTGAAGCTTTCCATGCAGGGCAAGCGGGACAGTCTCTGGCGGGACAGTACATTCCGTTCTCTGTTTATCGATCCCGACAGTGTCCGCCAGGCCAATACCTACCGGGATGCCAAGCGTACCCTTTACCGGGATAATTTTTCCGAATTGCAACAGCGCTGGATGCGGGAGGCCTCTCTCGTATCGTCTCCATTCGATACACTTCCCACCCACAACAAGTATTACACGAATTACTACAATCCCACCCCGATTTCTTCCGGCAAAGTGATTGCTTATAAAAAAGGGCTGCAACAAACGGGAGCTTTCGTTCTCTTGCACAATCAGAACGAAAAACTCCTCCGGCGTACAGGGATTCTGGACGACTATAAATTTGCCTTCAACAACGACCAAATAGTCTGGAGCGAATATTACAATCACATCCGTTGGGATCAGGGCGGACGTATGCGTTTAAGCAGTTACGACCTGAATACCGGTAAATACAAACGCTATAAAAGCCGGAACAACCGTTTTTCTCCTTTCGCGATGGGCCAGGAGTGGGGCTGTGTAGAAGTGGACCATTGCAACCGATCTTATCTGGTCTTGCTCGACTCGACTTTGAGCCGGGAAACCGGGCGTATTCCGGCAGAAGCGAACGAACTATTCATCCATCCGTCTTACCACGAGGGTAAAATCACCACAGTCGTCCAATCCCCCCGAGGCTTGAGTCTGGTATCGATCGATCCGGTCACTCACCGGCGACATACCGTCTGTCCTGCGATCTATTACGAACTGGACCACCCGGTTGCCGGAGACAGTCTATTGATCTACAGAGCTTCTTACAACGGTAACAATGCTTTCTACCGTTGGACCGCACAAGGTCCGGTGAATGTGCTGAACAGTAAGTACGGGCTACAGTTCCCCACCCTCAGTGCGGATAAAAAACAGTTGTATTTTTCTTTCTACACAGCAGACGGCTATAAACCCGGGCATATCGACCTGGCCGGATTACAGGAACAGCCGACGGTCTATCAGCAATTCCGGTTAGCCGACTCGATGAAACAGGA
>CAJMSX010000118.1 GCA_905216195.1 uncultured bacterium | reverse complement strand
TGGCCGGGGAATCTAACACCGTGCCGTGAGAATCGCAGGCAATATTAAAAAATCTGACAGAGGAAACAGCGCCCAGCAGCTTGGCATTTTCCCGGTCGCAAAGATTATGATAAGCTTCAAACTCATAAATAGGGACCGGATTTTGCTGCAAACAGGGCACTATTTTCCAATAGGGATTGTCCGTTTTTTCAAGCCATTTCCGGGACCAGGGAAATTTTGCAAAATGGTCTTTCATAAAATCCAGGTCGACGGTACCCGATTCAGAAACAGCATATTCGGCTCCGAGTATGCTTCCCGCCAACATGGCCATATAACCGCCGGCGGAAATACCGACAGTTATAATGCGGTAGCCGCGGGTTAGTTCTTTCAACAAGGCCAACAGTTTGTCAGTGGAATTAATCTCGGCATTAATACCGTCGAGATAAAACGAAAGCAGTACATCGCGGACATAAATATTGCGTCCGGCCCGGCGAACCGGATTGCGGTGAAATTCGTAATAATCCCCGTCAAGGCGCGCAGCGCAGTTTTTTTCGGAATACAGGCCGCCGCTGGAGAAAAAAATTACGCATAAGTCAGGTTCCGTTGCCTGCGGGTTGTCTATAATCTTGTAATTTTTGTGATGATTATAAAATTCTTCGGCCTACTCTTTGAGGTTCCTTCCACTCTCCGCTTAATATTCGGGATTTCCGGTTGTATTCAGCAAAGGAATTCCGCATAAAATAATCAGACTTCCCTTTCTACTGAATTTAACCCGGATAAAATTTTTACGCAACCTTTTGAGGTAAAAAGACAACAAAATTTTCCAGGGAAGCACCTGAAAGTTCAAAGCCCGCTTGGAAATCAGGCACCCCTTAAAATGTTCAAACAGTTTCAGCAGCCGGGGCTTGGTCATATTGATAATCTGTCCGACGGCCGGGGCATCGACTTGTCCCGCGTGGACCGGATAATCCACATTTATCAGGCGGGTACCTTTAACAGGCTGCATCAGCACGGCATTGTCGATGTCAGACTGGCAGCGCCCGGCATCAAACTGAAAAATATCCAGCCCTCCGTCTTTAATTCTGTCAACTATATTATGAAATTCCTCATATCCGGGCCGCCAATCAATCCAATCCGGCAAAGCGGTAAAATATTCGTAGACATGGTCATAATGGACGACACCGGAAAATGAAACCGCGTAATCCGCATGCAGATAAGTACCGGCAAGCATTGCCATATAACCGCCTCCGGAAACGCCTAAAGTGACGACACGGTATCCTGCGGTCAGTTCTTTTAAGAGTTCCAAGACTTTGGGAATGGAATTGATTTGGGGATTAATTCCGATTGTATAAACAGCCAGAGCCACATCGCGGATATATATATGCCGTCCGGCGCGTTCCACCCGGTTGCGGTGAAATTCATAATAATCGTTTTCAAGCCGGGTTTGGTAATTTTTTTCCGAGAAAAGCCCGACGCTGGAAAAATAGATAACTGCCAGATCGGGTTCGGCCGCGTGGGGATTGTCGATCACTTTGTAATTAGGATTATTAAGATAGTACTGATGTGTAAAGTCCGCAAAGTCCATCAAAAAAACTCCATATCAAATAAATATGGAGGACATTAACATATACGGATAGTCTTGTCAGTACAAAAATTTCACAAGTTATACGAATCTGCGCAGACTGTCATATCCCAAACCGAGCCCGACCGAGCAAAGTTTATCCGTACCAGAAACGGCAGCCTGTGGAAAACAACGGCAGAAATAAAAATTAACTGCTGACAATAAAAATTGTGAGCGTTAAATTTAAACTTGCTTGCCAAGCGGTTGTAACTGTTATAAAGTCAGCTTGGTAATTAAGGAGAGAAACATGACTGAAAATATCATGGGACTACGGACTTACTCATTTAAAGAAGAAGTGTGGAGCAGCCTGATTCACGGAATCGGAATCGCGCTGAGTATTGCCGGCCTGACTATTCTGGCCGTTTTTTCAGCCCGTTACGGAAATGTTTGGGCCATCGTGTCTACGGCTATTTTCGGAACTTCCATGATTGTACTCTATACAGCTTCGACCTTATATCACGCGATACCCAAACCGGATATAAAACAAAAATTAAAAAAATTTG
>CAJMSX010000117.1 GCA_905216195.1 uncultured bacterium | reverse complement strand
AAGCCCCTTGTATTCTTTGCAAAGCGCACCCTTTCAGAAGGTTATCTGCGCATTTCTTTCACAACGGTGTTCTGGCTGTTGTAGTATTTGAAGGCCTTCAGGGTCTTGTTGCAGGCTTCCAAAAATACCACACCCTTTTTTCCGTCATCCTTCCGGTAAAGAACGCAGTATGCCTGATCGGTATTGGGGGTAGAGCGCAGGTCGATCTTCTCCTCGAATCCGGTGCGGTCTACCTCAGCTTTATACTCTCCTTCATAGGGGATTACCCTTTCAATGGAGGAGGTTTTGATGCGTAAAAGCAGTTTGTCGGCGGTATTCCCGTAAATTTCCGTGCAGATCAGCTCGGAATTTTCGATCGCATAGGAGTATTCGATCTTCAGATACCGGAAGAGAAAATAGTTCAAGGCCATAATCACCATCACCGAGAACACGATCAATGCCAAGCCGAGAAAGGGATTGATGATGCATCCGACCAGGATCAGAGCCAGGATGGCTACGATTGAAACCACCCAGAAGAGAATCCTTTGGGTCTTATATTTGCCTTCCACCTTTTTAGAAACGGTATAATCGGCAATGTTGGACTGCTTGTAGGTGTCATCGTTTCCCGATGAAGTGGAGTTGGAGAATTTACCCAACGCACTGACAATTTTTTTTGCCATAGCTGCCTTCCTTTCAATCAGTGAAAATTGTACCCCTGCATTTTAACGCAGATTTTTTGAAATATCAAGAGTTTTTTTCCTTTTTTTACGCTTTTTTTCAAAAATCAGGAACCCGACGAGGAAAAGAACCCCGATGGTCAGTGCCAAGCCGACCTGCAGATAGGTAAAATATACGGAATCTCTGAAGTTGGTTGCCAGATGGTGGCTTTCGGCATAGTCGCTGGCCACAGTGCCCGCTTGAACCTTCAGGATCAGCCGTTCGCAGGCAAAAAAAGCGTCTTCCCCGATAAATTCAAGGCTTGCGTCGGTTTGAAGGGTGCCCAGTCTCTTGCAATTCCGGAAGGCTCCTTCTCCAATGGACGGTACAGAGGAATTCAGGTTCACGGACGAAAGCAAGGGACAGTTTTCAAAAGCACCGTCGTCGATGCGGCAGCATCCCTCCTCCTCAAACAGCAGGGTGTTGAGCTTGGGACAGTCTGCAAAGGCATATTTTCCGATAAAGCGAAGAGTATTCGGAACGGTCAATTCCCGTAGTATTTCATTTCTGTAAAAGGCACTTTCCTTTATACCCAGGATCGGCTTTCCGTCGTGGGTTTCCGGGATGCGGACGGTTCTTGAAAGGACCGTAGCCGAGCTGATGACCCAGCCGTCTTCATAGGCTTCATAGGAAAAATCGCTTTCCTGATTTTGGCGTTCGCAGGAGCAAAGCGCAATAAGGAAGAGCAGGGCAAGCAATAAAGCAGATATTTTTTTCACGGGCATTTATCCTTTCTGGATTCTTTTTTGATTATACCATATCTTCCGCCCGGTGTAAAGGAAAATATTTCGAAAAATATTCTGAAGAATCCGGGAATACTGTGAAAAAAGGAAAGAACGGAACGAATATAGAAAAAATGAGTTATATAGAACTGTGGTCCGGTTTTGATACCGCAACCCATTACGGCACAAACTACGACACCGTGCGCAAGGAATTTCTCTACGGAGGCAGGGTTCCTGCGGTCTACTACTGTCTCAACGGTTTTTCCGACGGGGATCTGAACGAAAAACTGATTGCTTATATGCTGAAAAACGAAAATGCCACCGAGTATATCGAAAAGGATCGGGAGAAGTTTTTCCGACTGGCGGTGCCCTTTGGCGATGTTTCGGAAAAGGAAAAGGAGGAGGAAGCCCTGTATGCGCTGTACAGCGGGAATTCGGTGCTACTTATCGAGGGAATTGACCGATATATTGTGATCGACACTCGGCACTACCCCGGAAGAGGTATTGAAGAACCGCCGAAAGACAAGGTTCTAAGAGGCTCCAGAGACGGTTTTGCCGAGGCTCTGGCGCCCAATTCGGCGCTGATCCGGCGCAGGATCCGAGACAATCGATTGATTTTTGAGAAGCTGACCCTGGGGGAGTGTACCAAAACCGACCTGCTCGTCTGCTATATGGACGGCCTGGCCGACAAAGCGTATGTGGAAG
>CAJMSX010000116.1 GCA_905216195.1 uncultured bacterium | reverse complement strand
TAATTTCATAACCCGGAATAAAGGATTAAAATTAATGGGTACACTACGCCCATACACTTCGTTTTTTTTCATAACTTTGTTTTAGTTTTAGTGAATACTGAAATTAACTGCTCGGATGCGGATGAAGGTTGGCGCTGACATCCGCTCCTTTATTTTTTATTCTATCAAAACAGTCTTGCCTTTTATGCTAAACCGGACATTTCCACCGATTTCCATAAATTCCAGAAAATCGTTGATTGTCTTATAACGTTCCAGATCACCTGTAAAATGTAATTTTTTGACTTCTTCGCGTTTATAAAAAACGGCAATATCATACCACCTGGACAATACTTGCATGATTTCTTCCAGTGTTGCATTTTCAAAAACATATTTTCCGTCTTTCCAGCCGGTATATAAAATAACATCTACTTTCCGGGGCTGAAGACTTCCTCCTTCTTCATCCTTTATCTGAAAACCAGGTTCCAACATGATTTCCCGACCCGGTTGTCTCTCCGGTCGGTACACCACCTTTCCCTGCACCAATGTTGTAACGGTTTTTTGTTCTTCCCGGTAATCCCGAACGTTAAACCCCGTACCCAACACCTCAATCGCTCCCCTGGAAATGTGTACGATAAAAGGATGTTCGCTATCTTTCGCCACCTCAAAGTAGGCCTCTCCTTCTAAATAAACCTCCCGCCGTTCTGCGGTAAAACTAACCGGGAACCTTAGTTTTGAATCGGCATTGAGCCAAACTTTAGTTCCATCCGCTAAAACCAACTGATATTCCCCTCCTATCGGAATATCAATGGTATTGTATACCAATGCTGGTGTCTTTTGTTTTCCTTTATATTCCACGACGGCAGAATCCAAATTCAGGAGCGTTCCGTCTTCTCCGATCAGTTGCTGTTTTTTATCTCCTAAAACTATTTTCTCTCCGTTTGCCAGCGTAATCATCGCCTTGCTCCTGCCGGGTTCCACCACTTCATTTTTTACCGTCAGCGGGGGGACAGACCGTAGCTGTTCCCGATGACTCCAAACCAGTCCAATCCCCACAAACAACAAAACGGCTGCCGCTGCGGTAAGACCGATACGCCCAAACCTCCACCACCTTTTCCTGTTTTTGTATTGCAGGAATTTACGATACGCTATTGCAGAATCGAACTCCTCTTTCTGACGTAAACGTGCTAACCAACGTTTGCGATCCGGAAAAGGAAATTCCCGTTCTTCTATTAAGTTTTGAAGACGGATTTTCTCACTTCCCTTCAATTGTCCGGTAATTTCTTTACACCATAAATCAGAAAGTTCTTCCCTTATTTCGTCATCTTTGTTCATATAACGATTATTTATATAAATAATCCACAAAAAGACAAAACGGGTACCTTTATTAACTGAATTTTTTTCGAAAAACGGATAAATTTATTTAAAAAGTCAATCTTTGGGGTGGAATAAAAGACAGAATAAAATGAAAATGTCAGGCGACAGAATTTTCCGGATATACTGATAAGCTTCTTTTTTATGTTTTTTGACCGTATTGACACTGATTCCCAGAATTTCACCGATTTCTTCCACCGTTTTTTCTTCTAAACAAAGCAGCATCACCTCCCGTCGTTTCTCCGGCATCCGGGCAATCACGCCCCGCAATTTACGGATGACCTCTTCCTCGATCACCGCCCCGAAATCTCCGGCGCTCTCCTCTTCCTGCCCGCATTGGGTCAAACACAGTTCTTTTATATTCCGGTCACGTAAAACTTTCAGACAATTATGATATACCGCCCGATAAAGGTATCCGCGGAAAGAAGGCATATCTTCGAAATAAGTATCCGCTTCCCATAACCGGACAATGATCCCCTGCACCACATCCATAGCATATTCCCTGTCTTTCAGAATTTTCAAAGCATAACAACAAAGCGGAGAATAATACTCCGCATATAAATATTGCCATGCCTTTTCCTGCTTGGTATTGATACCGTATAAGAAATTCTCCGGTTCTTCCGCCATATCGAAAACATCTATGATGGACAAATATAGTGAAAGGCGAGAGCAAAAACAACAAACTGGTTGGATTGATTTTGCCGAACCGCATCTTATATTATACAAATATAGCAATTATAACCCATTCCCCGATTTTATCAATAAAAAAATCAAAGAAAACTATACTGACAAAACAACCGCCCAACCGCAAATGTTGCGATTGAGCGGTCATACAGACAGAGTTATCGATCCCTGTTGCCTGAAAAATCACGGTTTTCTCTTTTCCCACTTATGCCTCAACCAGGCAACCGCCATACTGCCGGCGACACCGCCGAGAATACTCACTACTCC
>CAJMSX010000115.1 GCA_905216195.1 uncultured bacterium | reverse complement strand
TTTCCCTTTCTCCACCGCATGGTCCACATATACATTTCCCGAAAAACGATCTCCTCCGTCCACCAAAAGTACGTAAGGATTTTCTTTCCGCATATCGTTTACTAAAGTCGCCAACTGAGGAAAACGACCGATCTGGGCATGCATATCGTTCGTTGAAATAATAACCACCCTGGCGGCTTTCTCTTCCCGGCAACCGTAAAAGAACGCTATGACTAACAATAACGTCCAAAAATAAAAACTTCTGAATTGCATAATACTGGATTTATTTAACGTCCGAAAATACGAAAAAAAACTCAACTTTTACCTTTTTTATACCGTATATGAGTCCATATAATAGTTAAATCAGATCTATGAACATCCGAACCGGACATGGCACCATCACCCTGACCGTCCTCCTGGCCATCTATTCGATCTCTATGGTTACTTCCCTGCCGGGGTTGGCGATCTCTCCCATCCTGGGGGACCTGGAAAATGTCTTCAGACATGCCAGTGAACTGAAACTTCAAATGCTGGAATCCCTGCCTTCTTTTTTGATTGTCCCGTTCATTCTCTTATCCGGAAAACTGTCCCTCTGGGTCAACAAAAAAAAATTGCTCATCATCGGTCTGGCTATCTTCTTCACTTGCAGTATAATCTATCCTTTCGCCGATTCTCTGGGGCTGCTCCTGACGGTCAGCGCTTTTCTGGGGGTAGGAGCGGGTCTGGTCATACCGTTTTCTACCGGTCTGGTTGCCGATTACTTTAGCGGCTCTTACCGCGTACGGCAATTGGGATATGTTTCCTCCATCACAAATATCACTTTGGTACTCGCTACCCTACTCTCCGGGGTACTGGCCGGATTCAGCTGGCATTACTCTTTTCTGGTATATTGTTTTTCAGGGATTTCTCTCTTTTTCGCTTTTTTTCTGGACAACAAACCACCCTATGAAACTGCTTCCGAAAGTCGGCAAAAATCCCCCTCAACATCCGTTACCCGCTTCAGGTGGCCCATACGCCTGATGCTGTTGTATTATTTTATCACCCTGATCGTCCTGGTGGTTCCCTTCAACCTGTCTCTCTATATGCACAATCTGAAAATAGGGAATTATGACACCTCGGGTACCCTCATCTCCGTATTCTTTCTGGCCATGACCCTTCCCGGTCTTTTTCTGAACCAGATTCTCGGGTGGTTAAAATCGTTTACCAACTTTACAGCCCTGGTGATGATTTCCGCCGGATTGCTACTTTTTACTTTTAAAGGCGGACTGGCTGTGCTGACGCTGGGTGTCATCCTGATCGGATTCGGATACGGTACTATGCAGCCCCTCATTTACGATAAAACAGCCGACAGCGTACCTACGAAAAACGCTACCTACGCCCTGTCGCTGGTGATGGTCATGAATTACATTTCCATCATTACTTATCCTTTTATTTACCAGTTATTCGGAAACATCTTCTCCACCGATTCCGCCTATTTCCCTTTTATTTTCAGCAATTGTATGGGAATAGCTTTTACGGTGTTCGCTTTTTTCCGTCGCCGGACGAAAACTCTGGGATGAGTTCCCTTATGTCCCGGATGAGTTTTCCGGAGGAAGTCTCTTGGAAACGGGGACAAAATATAATTTCCCGGGGAACTTCATAAGGGGATAAGACCATCCGCAGGACCCGCCTTAACTCCGACAAAGCGCCCTCCTCCCATTCCTCCCCTTCGATCAAAAGTACCACCCGCTCTCCCAAACGTTCATCCGGACGGGAAGAAATAAAAAAACGCTGCGGGATACGATCGGCCAACCGGACTTCTATCGCCTCCGGAGAAAGCTTGATTCCTCCCGAATTAATAATATGATCGTAGCGTCCGATCCATTCGAAATGCCGGGAATCCTGTAATTTCACCAAATCATTGGTCACATACCTACCTCCGCTCAGGTGAGGAGCATGTATCACCAGACATCCGCGAAGATCCGTGGAAAAACTTACCTTTCCCAAAGCCGTATAGACAGGTCCTCCGTTTAAACGCCGGAGGGCGACATGAGAAACCGTCTCCGTCATCCCATACGTAACAAAACACTCCGACGGAAATTCGCCCAGCCTCTTTTCCAAAAGCCGGGAGACAGGAGCCCCCCCGATCAGCAGTTGCCGTATTCCCTTCAACTTCTCTGCCGTTTCCTCCCGGTTCAAAGTTTCCTCGACCTGTAAAGGAACCATAGCCGCCAAATCCGCAACCCCCGACCAGTCCCGCAAAGGAGAAGACGAAATGTTGAGAACCTGCAACTCACCCCCGGCCTCCAAAGCCCGCACAACCATCATTTTTCCAGCTATATAGCCTACGGAAAGACACAACAGAAATACCGAGCCCGAACCTAAACGAAAAAAAGAATTGGTCAGGCGGGCCGAAACCCGCAT
>CAJMSX010000114.1 GCA_905216195.1 uncultured bacterium | reverse complement strand
TTTCAAATACATATGAGTCTCCGCTTTTTAAGCGGTTGGCATAAAACTGTCCTTTGTTGAGGACCGTCATTCCTTTACTTTCCGAAGTAATCTCGTTGCAATAAAGCTGGCCTTCGTTTTGTAAGATGCCGTAATTTTGAAATTGCAGCGTAATGTTGTTTTCGTTTCTATCGCCTAACTGTCCGCCCGGAGAGACATATACGAAAGCAGCGGGGGGACTGAACTGAAATTTACACAGGCCCCGGGACAATAGTTTCCCCGATTCCAGAATATACAGGTTTTCGTTATTTCCCAAAAGGGTAAGTTCCCCCGTATTCGTCCAGGTGCCGGTGATGTATAAAGAACAACCTTTTCCGTATCCCGGGAAAATAATTTTGCCCGTATAGTTTTTCCGGATGACATAATTTTTTCCGGGTGAAAGGGAAATAGCGTCCCGGGTGCCGGAAATTTCTTCGGCATCTTCGGGAACTTCTTCCGGAATAACCGGTTTCTTATCCGTTAGGACGATTTTGTTTCCGGCGGTTCCGCTTGCAGGAACGGGGGAAAAGTTACCGGTCACCTGTCCGTTTTCGATAGGGGCTTCCAGTATGCTTCTCCGGCCCCCGGGAGAGGTTTGACGGATGTATAAGGTCGTTTGAATATCCGGAAGAGTTATGGTTTTTCTCCAAGGATTGGTCATCGTACACCACCCGCTTGCATACAAGGCGGGAGAGTTGTCCAAGAGTGGATTTTTGTCGAAAATTTCGATCCTATAGGGATACTGTCCGTTGTAACGGTCGTAGGGAATTATCTCTATGTCTACCGAAGAGGTTGTCGCCCAGGTAAAATTTTCCGGGATATCCTGAATGAAATAATCTTTTCCCAGGGCATTCGGATCGTAGGTATCTTTACGGCAACCATTGCATATAACTATTCCGCAGATTAAAAAAAATAAAGTCCGGTAATGGAGTTTCATAAGGCGGATATTTTAAATTTACACTAGAAGAACTTTTTTTTCTCTCCTAACAAAAGTATACTATTTTTTGAGGATTCCCAACCGAAACGGGAGGGATATTTCCTTTTGGACCCGGATTTTTCGTTTGTTTTTGAAAATTTCCGGTAAAGGCCCGCCCGAAAGGAAAAAGAAGTATGCACTTACGAGTCCGGGGAGCTTCCCGTTTGGGGGGAAAGGTTCATAATAATCGGATTGTGATCGCTCCAGGGAAGGTGAGGAGATTCGTAACGGGTGCCGGTGAAAGACAGGTCATAGGCGATAAAGTCGATGCGGAGCAGACTCTTGATCCCGTTGAAAGTGTGCCCGTATCCTTTCCCGCAATCCTCGAACCCGTCTACCAGCTTGTCGCCTTTGATGTGATTGTAAGCATAAGAGACCGGAGTATCGTTGAAATCTCCGCATACGATAACCGGATGCCGGGTGGTGTCGATAATTTGCCTGACCAGGGAAGCTTGTTTCGCGCGTACGATAAAGTTGTCTTTCAGTTGCTCCAGCAGTTTGACCAGTGTCCTGGCCTGGCCTTTCCAGTTTTTAACACTCCTGTATTCATTGAATTTTTCCCGGTTCAAGTTGACGTCTGTCGTTTGGAGGTGATTATTGAAAATGCGAAGTGTATCGCCTTGTATAAGAATATCGGCCCACATACTGGAGTTTTTAGAAGAGCCGAAATCGATTTTTCCATATCGCAGAATCGGATATCTGCTGTAGATACTGATTCCGAAATTGGCCCAGTCGGTTTGTCTGTTGAAAAATACTTCGCGGTAAGGAAGACCGAACCTTTCTTTTACGGAATTGGAGTCCAGATGAGTTTCCTCACAATGCTCCTGAAAGCAAAGGATGTCGATGTGATGATCTTCGACCATTTTTTTGATGTCATAGGTGGGATTGCGTACAATGAAATAAAAACCTTCCACGTTATAACTGGCAATCGTAATTTGTTTTTCAAGGGGGATATCCGGTAATTTTTTCCAGGGCGACTGAAACATGCTGTTCAAAAAATTGTAATTGAGCAGGATCGTTAATAAAGGAAATACGATCCACCATTTTTTATGGAAAGCCCAGAAAAGAAACAGGCATAAATTGGCCAACAGAATGACGGGCATAAATAAGCCTGAAAAAGCAGGAATCCACCACGTTTGCGGATCGATATGGGGAGCTAATACCCCCGATATCCCTAAAAATGCCAACCCCAAAGCTGCGGGTTTCATTAAAAGATAAAAGAAAAACCTCAGTGCAGCCATATGTGATTATTTCGTCTCCAAAGAGTAAGCCGTTGGATCTGTGTCCGACGCAAAAGTAGAAATAATCGCCGGATATAAAAATAAAATCATAACCTAAGAAACCCGTGTTAAAACAGTTGTTCCGGCGGGGCCGTTTGGGAATTATCCCTCGGATTTCCGGACCAGATTCGAATCTTCGTCTTTATATACTTTTTTGGATGTAAATAATCCGCCCAGGTTTTTAAAGGCTTTGGACGCTCTGCTTTTAAAACTGTTGAAG
>CAJMSX010000113.1 GCA_905216195.1 uncultured bacterium | reverse complement strand
AATTTATATCATGAATACAACTACCAACAGAGCGGCGGACAACATCCGAATTCTGGCAGCCTCAATGGTTGAAAAAGCAAAATCAGGTCACCCCGGAGGAGCGATGGGTGGTGCCGATTACATCAACGTGCTATATTCTGAATTTCTGAATTTCGATCCGGACGATGGCGAGTGGGTAAACCGGGATCGGTTTTTCCTGGACCCGGGTCATATGTCACCGATGCTTTATGCAACGTTGAGCCTGATTGGTAAATATAGCATGGAAGATCTGAAAAACTTCCGTCAATGGGGCAGCATCACTCCCGGTCATCCCGAAGTAGACGTAAAACGGGGTGTAGAGAATACTTCAGGTCCTCTGGGTCAGGGACATGCCATGGCCGTCGGAGCAGCTATCGCCGAACGTTTTCTGGTAGCCCGTTTCGGTGAATGGATGGCCCACAAGACCTATGCTTTCATCTCGGACGGTGGCATTCAGGAAGAGATCTCCCAAGGTGCAGGACGTATTGCCGGTACACTCGGACTCGCTAACCTGATCATGTTCTATGACTCGAATAATATCCAGCTTTCTACCAAAGTGGATGAAGTAACCCACGAAGATACAGCCAAAAAATATGAAGCCTGGGGATGGCAGGTCATCACCATCGACGGCAACGATGCAGCAGAAATCCGTCAGGCCCTGAAAGTGGCACAGGAAGAAAAAGAACGTCCTACACTCATCATCGGTAAAACGTTGATGGGGAAAGGAGCTGTCGGTGCCAACGAAGAAGATTTCTCCAACAAAGTATCAACTCACGGACAACCGCTGAGCGCTGCCGGAGCTTCTTTTGAAAATACGGTGGCTAACCTGGGCGGAGATCCTCAGAATCCATTCGTTATCTTCCCGGATGTACAGGAATATTATGCGCAGGTACTGGAAGAGAAACGGGCTCAGGCCAAACAGAAAAAAGCCGAACAAGCTGCCTGGGAAAAAGCCAACCCGGAATTAGCAGCCAAATTCCATCGGTTTATGTCGGGAGAAGCGCCTGCTATCGATTATAAAGCTATTGCACACAAAGCCAATATAGCAACCCGTCAGGCTTCAGCCGATGTATTGGTTACACTGGCACAGGAAGTTGAAAATATGATCGTCAGCTCTGCCGACCTTTCCAATTCAGATAAGACAGACGGTTTTATCAAAGGAGGAGCCCGCAACCTAGTGAAAGGAGATTTCAGCGGTAAATTCCTGCAAGCCGGAGTTGCCGAGTTGACTATGGCTGCAATCTGTAACGGTATCGCCCTTCATGGCGGTATTCATGTTGCCTGCGCAACCTTCTTTGTATTCTCCGATTATATGAAGCCGGCTTTCCGTTTATCGGCTCTGATGCAGATGCCGGTTAAATACATCTGGACCCACGATGCCTTCCGGGTCGGTGAAGACGGTCCTACCCACCAGCCGATCGAGCACGAAGCCCAGTTGCGTCTGCTGGAAAAAATGCAGAACCACGCCGGAAAAATGAGCATGCTGGCTTTACGTCCGGCCGATGCAGCCGAAACTTCGGTGGCCTGGAAAATGGCGATGGAAAATACCGAAACTCCGACGGCTCTCGTATTGTCCCGTCAGAATATCAACGATCTGCCGGCCGTAACCGACCGTTATACCGAAGCTTTAAAAGCAGAAAAAGGAGCTTACATCGTACAGAAAAACGGTGAAAATCCCAAAGTGATCCTAATCGCATCCGGATCGGAAGTGGCCACCCTGATCGATGCCGCCAAGTTGTTACTCGAAAGAAAAGGTATCGCTTCACAGGTTGTATCGGCTATTTCGGAAGGTTTATTCCGTCAGCAGCCGACCGCTTACCAGGAAGAAGTCATTCCGGCCTCTACGCCTCATTTCGGCCTGACCGCCGGTTTATCGGTAACTCTGGAAGGATTGGTCGGATGTAACGGCAAAATCCACGGCGTAAATCACTTCGGATATTCTGCCCCGGCCAAAGTACTGGACGAAAAGTTCGGCTTTACCGGAGAGTTTGTATACAACGAAATTTGCGAAATGCTCGGAAAATAATTCCTTGACAACACCAAAAGAAATAGTTTTATAAAACATAATTTCTTAAAATGGTGAAAATAGTTAAAACGGTGTAATGTTTAGTTTTAAAACATTGCACCGTTTTTAGTTACAGGGAAATAAAAGTTTGCCAAACAATGGAGAAAAGTAAAGTAAACTCTAATTCTCCGTCACTCCAAATTTATGGTAGAATTAATTTTTTCTTTCTATTCCGATTTCGGGTTCTGTGTCGTCAGACCCGGTCGCCCGGACCGGTCCGGTAAGGCTTTCCTTCACTGACCGGCGGAACTCCTCACTACACAAAAAACTTTACGTTACGTTTCCATCAAACACCACCGGTCGGGCGTTCGGAAACCCTAACCGGACACTCGTTCCTGCTCCAATGGTCTTCCGCCACAAAACCCTGCATCTCACGTTAACACGACCTGGCAAAGGAAGAATTAGAAAAATTT
>CAJMSX010000112.1 GCA_905216195.1 uncultured bacterium | reverse complement strand
CCTTATTTCACCGGGAAAAAGGACGAATGACGCTTACCGATGCCGGCAAATATTTACTTGCCGAAACGGAACCGTTTGTAAAAAAAGAACGGGAAATTCTTTTCGAAGTCAATCAGATGCGGGACACTTTTAACGGAACTTTACAGATCGGCGCCAGTACCACTCTTTCCCAGTACGTCTTACCGGAAGTCCTGGCGCGTTTTACCAACACAGCTGCGGATATAAAAATCAGCCTCACGAGCGGAAATACCGTCCAGATCGAGCAGGAAGTAGTGGCCGATAACTTACAACTCGCTTTTATAGAAGGTGCTCCCACCCACCCGGATATACGGTATATCCCTTTCCTCCGGGACGAAATAGTGCTGGTGTGTGCTTCTCATAACCCGATTGCCGACACCATTACCCAAGCAGAACTGCCCAAATTGAATTTTGTCCTGCGGGAAAAAGGCTCCGGAACCTACCACATCATCAAAAAGCAACTGGCGAAGGCCGGTTTCCATCCATACGACCTGCGGGAACAATTGACTCTGGGATCTACGGAAGGAATTAAACAATACTTACGGCATTCCGATTGTTTCGCTCTGTTGTCCGTTTACAGTATCCGGGAAGAACTGTCTGCCGGCTTACTGAAAATCGTAGAAATCGAAAACTTCAGTATCGAACGCACCCTTTATGCGATTCACCGACAGGGAGAAATCGATCCTTACGCACAAAAATTTCTGAATTTCGCTTTAAATAAAAAAATGTCGGGTTTCGGTTCCTGATTCCGAAATCCCGACACCTCAGTGTGTTTTCTTATTTTTATGCGCCGGCAAGCAGATAAGGCGACACGTATTTCACCAGTAAATAACCTCCGCCCAACAGCCAACCGTATAAGATCAGGGCCAACAGAAAAGGTTTAAACCCTGCTTTTTTGAATTTTTCGATATTCGTTTCCGTTCCTAAAGCCGTCATAGCCATCGTCAATAAAAACGTATCCAAATCATTTATAAATCCGATCACCGGATGAGGCAAAAGATCGAAAGAATTGAAACCGATTACAGCCAGAAATCCTAAAGCGAACCAGGGTACTACCACTTTTTGATTACCGTTCTGGACGGTTTGCTTCCGGTTGGCTTTCACCCGCGCCCGGGCTCTGGCCCTGGCTATCGAATAACTGATAATCAGCAAAGCCGGCACTAGCATAATTACCCGGATCATCTTTACGATAATTCCCACATCCGAAATTTCCTTCCCCATCGCATTCCCGGCTCCGACCACATGGGCCACTTCATGAAGAGTAGCTCCCGTATACAAGCCCATTTGCTCGGAAGTCAGGTGAAAAATCCCGTTTCGGTAAAGAACCGGATACAAAAACATAGAAAGCGTACCGAAAATTACTACGGTAGAAACCGCTACCGCCGTTTTATAAGGTTTGCTTTTTATGGTAGCTTCGGCCCCTAATATAGCGGCAGCTCCGCAAATACCGCTTCCCACGGAAGTCAGTAAAGCCACCCCTTTATCCATTTTCAATAATTTCCCGATGTATACTCCGCCGGTAATCGTAAGCGTCACAATAACCGCATCGATCAAAATAGCGGGCAATCCCACTTCCACAATATTCTGAAAGGTCAGCCGAAAGCCGTACAAGATAATCCCCAAACGGAGAATCTGTTTGGAACTGAACAGGATACCCGGTACCCAGGCGGCCGGTAAACGGTTTCTCAAACTGTTGGCATAAAGCATACCTAATATAATACCGATAATCAACGGGCTGAAAGACAACTTTTTTAAAAGGGGAAAATCTCCGATATAAAAAGCCGCACAAGAAAAAAGTGCGATCAGCAAAATTCCGTGAAGCATATTGCCTCTTTTTTCACTTAACTTCATTACGTGGTTTTAAAATTATTTAACGCTGCAAAAGAACAACTTTCTTTCGGAATAATACGAATCCAAATTCTTATCGGGAATAACTTTTGGTTATAGCTCTCTCCCTTATCTCCCGGTTCCAAGCCTGGCTGTCCGAAACTCAGCTTTTCCCTCCCACCGCTTTTTTGTTTTATTTAAAACCATTATCTTCGCACACGAAAAATCTGAAAATATGCATAATCCGATAGTGTTTTCCCTCATTCTCCTGACCGAGTCTCCGGAAACGGAGCTGAGTTTATGGAGCCTGATCGTCAAGGGTGGCTGGTTGATGATTCCGATATTTATCCTATCCGTCATCACCGTATATATTTTTTGTGAAAGATACAACCTGATCCGCAAATACGCCCGGACCGATCATTCCTTCCTCGACCGGGTGCGGGATTGCCTACATAGCGGTAATTTCCGGAAAGCTGCAGCTATTTGCCAGGAAGAAAATACGCCCATGTCCCGCATGCTCATCAAAGGAGTGCTTCATACCCAACTTCCGGTCCAGGAACTGAGATCGGTTATCGAAAGCAGCGCCAACCTGGAGGTTTCCGGAATGGAGAAGGGCCTTTCTACCCTGGCCACCTGTTCCGGCATGGCTCCCATGATCGGCTTTTTAGGAACCGTTG
>CAJMSX010000111.1 GCA_905216195.1 uncultured bacterium | reverse complement strand
GAACACAGTTGTAAAATGGAGCATTATTTCCCGGCGATCTGTTTTGATTGACGTAATGCTTTTTATTATTCTCTTTCTTTTTTGGTGGTCTATACTGCCGGTCCCCTTGTTTCAGGACCCTTATGCTACGGTGTTGTTCGACCGGGAAGGGCAGGTTATGGGTATGAAGGTGGCGGATGATGGGCAGATGCGTTTTGAAGAGGTTCAGGATTTGCCTCCCCGCTATGTTATTTCTGTTTTGGTTTTCGAAGACCGGTATTTTTTAGCCCATCAGGGGGTGAATTGGTGGGCTTTGTGCCGGGCATTAGTGCAGAATATACAGGCCGGGCATGTGGTCAGTGGGGGAAGTACGCTTTCGATGCAGGTGGTGCGTTTGGCTTTGGGAAATCCGCCCCGTACCGTTCCTGAAAAGATAAGGGAGATTTTCCTGACACTACGGATGGAGCAGAGTTATTCTAAAAAACAGATTTTGGAGATGTATGCTTCACACGCTCCTTTTGGGGGGAATGTAGTCGGCATACGGGCGGCTGCGCTGAAATATTTTAACCGCCGGCCCGAACAGCTGAGCTGGGCCGAAGCTGCTTTACTGGCGGTGTTACCTAATGCACCGGCATTGCTTTATCCCGGAAAGAACAATACTTTACTGAAACAAAAAAGAGACGGGTTGTTGGCCAAATTATACCGGGAAGGGGTGATGTCCGAAGATTCGTACCACCTGGCCTTGGCTGAGCCCTTGCCGGAAAAAAAGTTCGATATCCCTACTGTGGCACCCCATCTGTTGGCTAAGGCTTATCGGGAAAAAAAAGGAAAAGTGTGCCCGACATATATCGACGGACGCTTGCAGAAAAAGATCAATGAGATCGTAGAACGGCATACTGCTTTACTGAGCCAGAATTATATCTATAACATGGCTGTGTTGGTGGCTCATGTCCCGACCGGAGAAGTCAGGGCCTATGTCGGGAATAGTGCTCCCCGGAAGGGTAGCCGGGGAAATGACGTGGATATTGTTCAGGCCGTTCGGAGTTCGGGAAGTATTCTCAAACCGGCTTTATATGCTTGCATGTTACAGAGTGGGTTTATTTTACCCGGGACCTTAGTGCCCGATATCCCTTCCCGTTTCGGAAGCTATTCTCCTTCGAATTATAACCGTGATTTTAAGGGCGTCGTACCGGCCAGGCAGGCTTTGGCTCAATCCTTGAATATTCCTTTTGTACGCTTACTCAAAGATTATTCATATGCCCGTTTTTACGATGATCTGAAACAATTGGGTATTCGTTCTTTAAACCGCGACGCCGATCATTATGGACTGAGTCTGATTTTGGGTGGTGCCGAAACGTCACTTTGGGATATTTGTAATTTGTATGGAGGAATGAGTGCTGTATTGAATCATTATAATGACAGAGACGGACAATATTTTGACGGGGAATATTCCCGTTTGAAGGTTTGGGAGGAGTATAGCGGAGCGGAAGGACAAGATGAGGAAGAGAAAAATATTAGTGCGGATCGGAGTGTATTGAAAGCTTCGGCGATCTGGCAGACCATGAAAGCTTTGGAGGAGGTGGAACGGCCGGAAATGGAATCGGGGTGGAAAAATTTTGTCTCGGCGATGAATCTGGCCTGGAAAACGGGAACTAGTTTTGGTTTCCGGGATGCTTGGGCGGTGGGAGTGAATCCCGAGTATGTGATCGGCGTTTGGGTAGGGAATGCCGACGGGGAAGGACGTCCGGGTTTGGTTGGGGTGAGAGCTGCGGCTCCGGTACTCTTTGAGGTCGCTGGTCTTTTGCCTGTGAACCGGCATTTCTACGAACCGGCCGAGGAGATGAAAGAGGTGGTCGTATGTCATCGGAGCGGTTACCGGGCTTCGGCTTATTGTGAGGAGACCGATACCATCCGGGTTTGTGCTGCCGGAAGCAGGACACAGGTGTGTCCTTACCACCGCTTGGTAAATCTCGATGCTACCGGAAAATGGCAGGTGACTTCGGATTGTGAGCCGGTGCACCGGATCAGGATACAGCCCTGGTTTGTGCTTCCACCGGTGCAGGAATGGTACTATTGCCGGACTCATACCGGATATCGCAGATTACCGCCTTATCGTCCGGATTGTCACCCTCAGGGGGAAGAGATGATGGAAATGATTTATCCCCAACGGGGAACCCGGGTTTTTATTCCCAGGGATTTCGGAGGGAAACCCGGACGTGTGGTTCTCGAAGCCGTGCATCGATCGGTTAAAGTGCGGATTTATTGGTATGTCGACGAGCAGTTTTTGGGTGTAACCCACTCCATCCATCAGCAAGAAGTATGGCTGAAAGAAGGTCGCCATACCTTGACGTTGATGGATGAAGAAGGCCATATTTTACAGCAGGTATTCCGGGTGGTAGGGAAGGAAATTCCGGGCGGTGGTTAGAAATCACCCGATCCGGTTAATTCAGGCTGAGTTTAATGCCGGCGAACCAGCTACGGGGAAGGCCCGGTCCGTAAATGTATCCGGCATCCCGAAATTCTCCCCGATCGAAATCTTTTTGGTAGCTTTGAAAAATGTTCTGGATACCACAATTGAGTTGAAGAATATAATTTCCGCTAATGGTA
>CAJMSX010000110.1 GCA_905216195.1 uncultured bacterium | reverse complement strand
GTTCTATTGTTTATCGGTGTATCCCGGTCGGCAAAAGAGTGTCGGTGAGTGGAGGTACAAGTTGGAGTCCGGCTTTGTATGGGGGATACTGTTGTTGATTTTGTCTATTTTGCCGGCCGGAATGAGCCGGAGCAGCTGGTTGGCGGCGGTTGCCGGATGCGGGGTGGTAACGGCATTTTATTACCGGATCAGGAAACAGCTGAAAGAGCTGGGACGAAAACTGGGAAAAAAGGCTTGGTGGGTAGCGGGTATCGGTGTGGTGTGTCTGTTGCTGTTGTTCAGTGGACTTTATCTGATGAAAAAAGATTCGGCCGATGGACGCCGTTTAATGTGGAAAATCGCTGGTCGGGCGATAGCCGAAAATCCTTGGGGGGGATGTGGATTGGGCTATTTTGGCGGTGCATTCGGGAAAGCGCAGGCTGCTTATTTTACCACGGAGGAAGCCTCGGAACAAGAAGAGTGGGTGGCCGGCTCGCCGGAATACGGGTTTAATGAATATTTGCAGTTGGGGGTGGAATTGGGGATTGTCGGGAGTATCCTTTTCTTATTGACTGTCGGGTTGGCGGTCCGGCAATTGCTCTATTCTTCCCGTCCCGAGAAAGGAGCGGTGTTGGGAGGGCTGACAGCCTTTTCGGTGTTCGCCTGTTTTTCTTATCCGTTGAGTGTGATTCCTTTGGTGATTGTATTCGTTCTGTTTATGGCGCTTGCCGGTACGCTGGATGACCGGAAACTGCCTGCGGAGGAACGAAAAAGGACTGTGGGTGCATGGTTTGTCATGGGAGCTTCTCTCTTGATGGCAGGTATTACCTGGCGATTGACGCAGCATAAGGAGGAATGGAAGCAGGCTTATATCCGTTGGGGAGAGGAACAACGTTATTTCAGCATGGATATTTTTGAGGAAACGGTAGATCATTACCGGGATTTATATCCTTTTTTGAAAGACCAGCCGAAATTTCTTTTCGAGTATGGACAGTGTTTGTCGAAAACCGGGCAATATGAGGAAGGGATTCGGATTCTGACAGAAGGTACACGGCTCAGTGCCGATCCGATGTTCTATAATATTATGGGGAAAGACGCCGAAGCCTTGAAGCATTTCGGACAGGCTGAAGCCTGTTTTAAGCAGGCTTCCTATATGGTGCCTCATCGTTTATATCCCCTCTATTTATTGGCGAAAATGTATTTCGAAAGCGGACAACCGGAGAAAGGCCGTGATATGGCCCGGCAGGTGATTCAGAAAGAACCCAAAGTGATGTCGGATGCCGTAAAAGAAATGAAAGCAGAATTGGAAGAAAGACTGAAACCATAGGAAAAAGAGAGAATTTGTTAAAAAGTACCGTTCGGATTGAAAAAGAAGGGGAAAAGTGAAGGGAGATTGTAAGGTTTTAATATATTTACAACTAATTATACTTTCGCAATATTTTAAAGAAAAGATATGAATAAAATCGCTTTTTTTGCATTAATGCTCGCCTTGGGGCTTGTCGGTGGTTGTGGAAATAAGAAGGAGGAGAAAAAAGAAGAAAAAGATTTGGCCCGGATCAGCCAGAAACAGGACAAAATCGAGGTGAAAGCAGCAAAAGTCCGGCTGGCTCCCTTTGAAATGGAATTGGTCAGTAATGGCAAAGTTAATGCCCGTCGGAAAGCGGTTTTGGCTTTTATCACGAATGATGTGGTCAGGAAAGTACATGTGAAAAATGGAGAAAGGGTGAAAAAAGGAGATCCCATCGTGAGCGTGGACGAACTGAAAGCCGGTCAGCAGTTGGAAGCCGCCCGCCTGAGCTGGGAAAAAGCGAAGCTGGAATTGAGGGGACGGCTGATGAATGAGGGGATAAATTCATTGGAAGATACGCTGGACGAACGTGTAATCTCTAAAACCCGGCTGGAAAATATCAAATTACAGATCGGTTATACCTCTGCGGCTAAAGAATATGAAAAAGCGGTGTACGATTATTCGAACATCACGGTGTATGCTCCTTTTGACGGCGTGATCGCCGATCTGGAGGTGAAGGAATACAACCAGTCCTCTGCCTATAAAGAGGTTTGTTCGGTAATCGACGATGCTACCATGGAGATTGTGTTTAACGTACTGGAAACCGAGATCGCCCATTTGAAGGCAGGGATGGAAGTAGAGATTACGCCTTATGCAAACGATAAAGTTACCCTGAAAGGCACGGTGACTGAAGTGAATCCGAAAATCGATGAAAACGGTATGGTGAAAGTCAGGGCTACAACCGATAATCCCGAAGCAGTGTTGGTGGATGGAATGAATGTCAGTATATTGGCTAAACGGCAAATCGCCGATAAATTGATCGTCCCGAAAACAGCGGTGTTGCCGCGGCAAGGGAGAAAAGTCGTGTTTGTCTACGAGAACGGCCGGGCTATATGGAAATATGTCGAAACAGGATTTGAAAATAGCCGGGAAGTGTGTATCGAATCGGGATTAAAAGAGGGGGAAGAGGCTATTTACGAGAATAATCTGGGGTTGTCGCACGAGTGTGAGGTGACGCTGATAAATAAAAAGGAGTAGTAGTTCCTGAAAACACTTGGAAGGTGATATTATCTGCTTTTTCTGTCTATACTATTTTTGTCGTTCTGATGCTTTTAGGGATCAGTCTGATTCCTGTGTTGTCTTTGCAGTTGCTCCCTTC
>CAJMSX010000109.1 GCA_905216195.1 uncultured bacterium | reverse complement strand
CCTTCCAAAAAAACGTCTCCCCCCGCCAATTTCAACTCGTTCACTTCCACCCGCTTTTCTTTCAAATAAACCTGATCCGCCCGAAGTTGCAAATTTTCCAGATTCACTTGCAATTGCATGCCTGTAGTATCGTTATGCAGACGAAAAAGGACCCGATTCAGTTCCAAATCCCGTACAGCTAATTCTTTCCGGAAGATTCTTTTCAATCCCACATCCAGATGTAATCTTCCCAAACGGACCAGAGTATCGGTATCGCTTTTTACAGCATAGACATTTTCCAAAGTAAGATTCAGCGGAAATTTTAAAGACAATTTCCCGATACCGGCTTTCATTCCCAGGGTTGATTCCACATAATCCACTACCTTATCCCGGGCATAACGCTGCACGCCGGGAATGTAAAGCAAAGCCGGTAACATCAAAATTATCAATACGATAACCAGAAGCGTCCGAAGCAGATATTTTAAAATTTTTTTCCTCTTCATTCCAATTGCCGAATATAGAAAATATCCACAGTATTTATATCGTTTAAATGAATTAAATGTTCATTCAGTCTATCTCATAAAAAAGGGAATGTCGCTTGGACATTCCCTCATCAACTGCTATTTCCATTTCCTTTAAGGCATGGCATTTTCCCAGCCCGGATTCTGGACCACTCCGAAACCGGCATTGATTTCCGAAGCAGGGATCGGATAAACAAAAGCCGAGACATTAAAATCGGGGTAAAGCCCCCCGGCTATATCCAGATTCTGTCCCGTACGCCGGGCATCGAACCAGCGGAATCCCTCTTCAAAAAACTCTCTCCTTCTTTCCTGAGCAATAAAACTCAGCAAGTCTTCCTTACCGGCAGGTAACTGGTTTACAGAGGTAATAGCCGTATTCCGTTTAGCGGTATAGAGCAAAGCCTGGCGGGCAGCCCCCAGATTTCCCAGATGAGCGTAGGATTCCGCCTTGATCAGGTACATTTCCGATTTACGGAATACCGGTACATTATTCACCGAAGCGGAAGTGGGAATCCCGTCGAATTTCATCGGATGAGTCCCGTAGATCAGTTGTTTCCGGATATCGGTCGGAGCAAAAATACTCACCAATTCCTCCGTCAGCGCTCCTCCGTAACTTCCATACAACGTATTGAGGGAATTAGCGGAAAGGTTGTCGTCTTCCGTTTTGGCAAGGGTCATAATATCTTCATCAGAAATCGCCAGGGAAGACCACATTTTCAGATACAAATCGTTGGAAATATCGTTCGAACCCCTCAATTCGATAGCCGAATCCGCAGCGACAATAGCCCGGTTATATTCTTCCATATACAGGGAAACCCGGGCTTCAAGGGCATACACAGCAGCCAGATTCATATAGAACTGATTCGGATTAACGGCCAGCGTACCTACCTGAAAATTGTAAGCGTCGACTTTTACATGGGCTTTTTTAGCTTCCGCAATGTCCGATAAGATCTGAGCATAGGTTTCCCGGACCGAAGAGCGGGAAGTAGGTTCGAACGTAGGCAGGGGAGCATCGGTCAACAGCACAATGCCTAACTGCTCGTTATTGGTCCCTTTTTGGTAAGGATAAGCGAAAATATTGACCAAAGCATGAGCGGCCAATGCCCGGAGCCCGTAACATTGAGACAGATACGAATGAAGATTGGCGATATCTTCATCCGTCAGGTGTAATCTTTCGGCATCGGCCATCACTTTCGCCACTCCCTGGATTGTACGGGTCGCCCGGTCCATCACCCGGTAACCGCCGGCCCATAAAGCATCCAGATCCCCATCCGTATCGGAAAAGGAATAGGTGTTGATGGCATAAAAATGCCCCGTGGAAGGGTCGGCCACTGCATTATCCGAAGCCATATCGCCAAGAGCCACCACATTACGTCCGTAAAAATAATTATGACCCAAAGCGTAATAAGCCCCGTTCAAACCATTTTGTACATCCTGCACAGTATTGTACGCTTCCTCCGTAGGAATATTCTGGAAGTTCTCAAGATCCATGAAGTTATTACAGGAAAAAAGAGTCAATAAAGGCAAACCAACCAAATATTTTATCTTATTTTTCATATTTTTCTTTTTTACATTATATGATATATTCTTGTTGCGGTACTGTTTGCAGGGGTGCTTAAAATCCGATGGAAACCCCGAACATGATATTTCGCGGAGTCGGATAGTTCCACCACTGGATACCGTCGGAAGCTATCCCCGCCGGATCGAAGCCCCGGTAATTCTTTGCCGTAAACGTATACAGGTTATCGGCCGTTACAAAAATCCGCGCCGAACTCATCCGGGCATAATCCGTAATGTATTTCGGCAGGGTATACCCCAACGAAATGTTTTTAATTTTCAGGTACCGGCCGTTCATCAGGAAACGGGTCGAGGCACTGTTGGCGCTGGGCACTCCTCCGTATACGAACTTAGGTACATCCGTAACGTCACCCGGTTTCTGCCAACGGTTTTCGTATACATAACGGGTGGTATTATCGAAGCCCGATCCACCGCTATGTTCGTCGTAACTCAGGTTATCCCCGTAAATCTTCCCTCCCAGGGCGTAATTCAACTGGAAGGAAAAATCGAAGCCTTTGAATTTCATACGACTGATCACACTTCCGATAAATTTGGGACTGGCTGAACCCTTATACCGCTTTCCAGCTTCATTATAACGGGTGGTTA
>CAJMSX010000108.1 GCA_905216195.1 uncultured bacterium | reverse complement strand
TAAAAGGAGAGAGGATTGTAGATCACGGATAGATTCTTCAGTTCCGGCCATTTTTCTTTATCTTCTTCGCTGAGAACGATAAAACGTTTGAGTTTTTTCAGTTCGGTGATCAATTGTCCCATCCAGTATTTGGCCACCGTTTTTTGTATAAATGCCGGGAGGCGGTTGTTTTTAAAATCCCGGTAATTGGCCCGGCTGAAATGAATTTCCCCTATTTTCACGCTTCCGTCCTGAATCCGGTTGATGAAATTGATGTCCCGGCGTAACAGAGAAACCGTGATATCCGGACGAATTTCCATCAGACAGTCGGTAAGGCGTCGTCGGAAGAGTTTTTGTTTGCGGAAATAGCCGATGATCTTTTTTAAAGAAGAAACCGTATATAAGTCGTCAAAGTTGATGTCCAACCGGATCACGTGGATTCCCGGTAAAAGGGGATAGCAGGGAAGCTTATCCCGGCCTTCCGTCAACAATATGTATATTTCGTATTTATCAGCTTGGGCGGCTAAATAGTTCGCTTTTAAAGTAAGTACGCGTTCCATTCCGCTGGGCGAATGGAGGCCGGGAATGCAATAAGCTATTTTTTTCATAGGAAGTACGCCTTTACCGTTGTGGCAGCAAATATAGTTATTTGCCGTTTATTATCTCCCGATTGAAAGGTTTAATTGTAAGGAATAAAGGAAGAGAATCCGGGATGGCGGAAAAAATGGATAAAGAGGGGCCCTCAGGGAAAGACCGGATACCGTTAGATTTCCGCGAAGGCCGGTAAGGGTAAACTTTTATTTAATAAATTGATTAAACGTAGTTTAATTAGAAATATTTTGTATATTTTTGTGCCAAATTTTAGAACTTTTGCCTAAAAAACGTACGTTTTTTTTGGTTTTCATAAAAGAGTATTCCTATACTTTGGTTCTCTTTCTATTTTCCTCATCCGCTGTTATTTAATCCATATTTATTTCTTTTAAAAATTTTATTCTTTTTGCTAGATTAAACGTACGTTTTTTTAGTCTATTATAGAGAAATAAAAATAGGAACAAATTGATATCCTTATGAGAACTCGTAGACCGTTGGGCAGATGGGACCTATCTATCGGTAAAAAAGACCGGGTACTGGAGGTCGGATCCGGACATAGTCCCTCGTATCGGGCCCAGGTTCTCGTGGAAAAATATCTGACGGATAATTCCCATCGTTGCGGGGATATCAAAGTATACGCCAATCAGATTTTGGTGAATGCTGATGGGGAAAATCTGCCGTTCCGGGAGAAAGAATTCGATTATGTAATTTGTAATCAAGTACTGGAACATGTAGACAATCCGGTACGTTTCATCGGGGAGTTGGAGCGGGTATCCAAAAGGGGGTATATCGAAACCCCGAGTTTACTGGGTGAATTTCTGTTTCCGAAAGAAGCGCATAAATGGGTTATCCTGGATATAGACGATAAACTGGTGTTTTTTGAAAAATCGCGTATGCCGGGAAATTACAAAAATAATTATGGGGAATTATTTCTGAATTATCTGCCTTATCAGTCTTTTCCTTATAAGGTTTTAGGGTTGACCGAAGGCAATTTGATGATTAACCGGTATGAGTGGAAAGATCATATCGATATCCTCGTAAATCCGGAAAAAGGATATTATTATTCCTTTTTTACCCAGAAATGGACCCGGGAAATGGCGGAGAAACTCTTTCCTCCCCGGGGATTGGGGACGGAAATGCGAAAATTCGTCCGGAGTAGCTACTATTTGATCAAAGAAAAATTGTTGTGGAAGTACGGGAGAAGGAGTAAGTTGCTGACTTTACAGGAATACCGGCAGCTAAAAGAGGAATGATTCCGTGTTTGGGAGTTTTATATGAAATGTTCGATATTTTGGAAGGAAATGTGGTTTAGAGGTTTAGTTTATATAGGTACTGCTTTGTTGTTCGTTTCTTGTCTGAAGCACGGTAGTTTGTTCAGCGGCCCGGATCCGGAGGATCTGAAAACTCCTTTGTACGTGTACCCCTTCGCCGGGGAAAACAGCAATGTGACGGCGGAAATTACGGTGGAAACCCAGGGAAATATCGATTTAGAAAGTTCGGATATCGGTATTCCGCCTTTAAAATACGATAAGTCCTGGCTTTTTTTATTGGTGCAGGACGATTGCAAGCATGCGGCTTACAGCTATACCTGGGCGGCTATAAACGGGCGGCCGCTTACGGAGAAGTATTATTATGACTTTCGACAATATCTATACGACGATCTGCCGCCAGATACGTATTACCTGGGAAAAACATTGGGGAGTACGGACGGAGCGGAAAATGAGGTACGGTTTAATTTTACGACTACCTTATCTCCCGAATGGGACTTTATGAATGTGCGATCGGATGTCCGTCCCGGTTTTGCTACCAATTATTACCGTTTTTTTATGAAATCGGGTTTAATCTGGGATAATGTGATCGATATGATGAACTACGGGACCGGCATTGCTTTTCATGATGTAAATACACGGGATGTAAACCATTCGGATTCGATACGGATCCATTATCAATGGTCTCAGGATAGCATTCTGAAACATCTGTCGGGCCGGGGGTGTAAAATGTTGGCGGAACCCAACGGAAATAAGGTGTATGTGGAGGCTGCGAAAGGATATGCCCCGATTCAGTTGATGACAGCACAGGCCGGGACGGTCAAGCTTTATCCCTTTCAGGTGAAGACGGATT
>CAJMSX010000107.1 GCA_905216195.1 uncultured bacterium | reverse complement strand
ATCCGGCCCGGGAGCTTCCACTAGCGGGAGTGAGTTCGGATTTAATTTTGAAAAATCTTTCCGTACCTTCCTGCATCGTGAGTCGGGAAGAATTTCCTAAATTTGTAGAGAAAAATGTGAAAGAAGGCATATTTCTTACGTTGGGGGCCGGAGATATCGATCGGTTTGTCCCGGAATTTACCCGGATGTTTATTTAAAAGAAAGGAGTAACGGAGTATTTAGTTTAAGCACCAAGACAATGCAGAGAGCCTGGCCTTACATATTATTCGTTGGTTTGTTTGTATACCTGATAATTGTGCTTACCTTTGCAGCGACGGAAACGAAGAAAGTGAAGTGCAAGGGATTGCAGGTCACGATAAAGGATACGGTTGTCAATTCGTTTATAGACGATGCCGATGTAATGCGGATGATCCGGAGGGAGTACGGGGATATTCGGAATCGGTCTGTAGCCCGGATTGATAAAGATAGTATCGAACGATTACTTGTCAGAAATTCGATTATAAAATCGGCTCAGGTTTACTACAGTTTGGACGGTTATTTTCATGTAGATATCACTCAACGTAAGCCTGTATTCAGAGTATTGACAGGTGGGGGGTATTACGTGGATGAAGACGGAAAAATAATGCCGTTGTCTCGTAAATATACTTCAAGGGTTGTGGTTGCGTCGGGGGATATTTCCAGGGAATTCGCCTGTAGGAAATTATATCCCTTTGTAACTACTTTGAAAAACGATGAATTTTGGGAGGCTTTGATTGAGCAGATTGTCGTCGCTCCGGATAAGGAAGTGATACTGATTCCTAAAGTCGGTAATTTTAAAATTATTTTGGGGGAATTGGAGAATTACGAGGAGAAAATGGAAAAATTGAGGCTTTTTTTAAAAGAGGGGATTGCCCGGCGGGGATGGAATTTGTATAAAGAAATTAATTTGAAATTCGACAAACAAATCGTTTGTGTAAAAAAATAAAGAATTGCAATTATGGGGTTAACTGCATCTTTGGATATCGGTTCAGAAAAAATGGTAATGGCGGTGGCTGCTGAGGAAAACGGGAGTTGCCGGTTAAAAGGGATAAAGATGATCGCTTTGCAGGGTGTGGAAAACGGCATGATTACGGATAAGTCCAAAGTAAAGTCGTATGTCCGTTATTTGATGAAAGAACTGGCGAAGGATAAACCGATCGATCGGATTCGTGTTGCTTTGCCCGTTCAGGGATTTACGATTAGCGAGCATAAGGTGAATGTGCTTTTGCAACGGCATTCGGTTAAAATGGGAGACATCAACCGGGCTGAAGCAAAATGTGCGGAGTTGTTTGCGGCCAAAGGAGGAGAGATTGTGGACCTGATTCCTATCGCTTATGCCGTGGACCGCGGAAATAGCGTGACCAATCCTATCGGAATGAGTGGGAGGAGCCTGGATGTACGGTACCGGGTTTACCGCACGGATGCGGATTACCTGAAGGAATGGAGGGACTTGATTGCAGAGTGCGGGATAGAAGAAGTGGATTTTTTTCCTGCTGTACGGGCTTATATGGAGGCCCTGGAAGTATATGATTCGGAAAAACGCTTTGCTTTGGTGGATATGGGGGCGGCTCATACGGGAGTGATGCTTTTTAACGACGGTATGCTGGAACACGAAGCGATCCTGCCTTTGGGTACCTGTACGATAGAATCCGATATTATGCAGGCTTTCCGGATTGACGAACTCCAGAAAGCGAAGAAAATGAAACACAGTCACGGTGAGGCTTTGAAAATGGCTTGTAAAAATGAAAAAATCGAGATTCCCGATGCCCGGAAACAGATCGAGAAACGGGATTTGGTGAAAGTCATTCAATGCCGGCTGGAGGAATTAATGGAAGGAGCTGTGTATCAGATGCAACAATGGAGATTTAACGAGACGAGTAAAGAAGTGCTGCTCACCGGAGGCGGAAGCCGGATCCGGGGCAGTGAACTTTTGTTGGAAAAATTATCGGGGCATAAGGTAGAACGAGCGAAAGCCAAAGGGGTTATGGCTGGAGACGATATTCTGGAAGCGCCTGCCTGCTTGGTGGCTTTAGGGCTTCTGTTGTGTGAGCATGTCGAGCCGGAAGAAGAAGAGGGGGGGATCGGAAAATGGTTTATGAATATCTTCAAATAAGGATTTTATGGATAATGACGAGTTGGTTTCATTGGGGCTGCCTGTCCAGCAAGAGTCTATAATCAAAGTGATAGGCGTAGGCGGGGGCGGAAGTAATGCCGTGAATCATATGTGTCGGCAGGGCATTCACGGGGTGGAATTTGTCGTGTGCAATACCGATATTCAGGCTTTACGGCTGAGTCCTGTGAAAAATCGTATTCAACTGGGAAAAGATTTGACGGAAGGCCGGGGGGCCGGTTGCATACCGGAAAGAGGCAGGCAGTCTGCGGTGGAGAGTATGGATTTTATCAAAAATTTGCTTTCCCATAAAACAAAAATGGTTTTTATTACAGCCGGAATGGGAGGGGGAACCGGTACGGGTGCTGCTCCTGAAATTGCCAAGCAGTCGCGGGAACTGGGGATTCTGACCATCGGCATTGTCACCCTTCCTTTTAGCTTCGAAGGGAGGAGGAAGATGGAACAGGCGATGGACGGTATCGATGAATTGGAACAATACGTAGATGCCCTCTTGATTATTAAAAATGATCGTTTGAAAGATATTTACGGTGATTTAAAACTTTCAGAGGCTTTTGCCAAAGCGGATAACGTTTTGTCGATCGCTGCCAAGAGCATAGCGGAAATCATAACCGTTAAAGGATATGTAAATGTGGATTTTGCCGATGTGGACGGAGTGATGCGGAACAGTGGGGTGGCTTTGATGGGGGCTGCAGAAGCGGAAGGTGAAAATCGGGCCATGCAGGCTCTGGAAGAAGCCTTGATTTCGCCTTTGCTGAATAGTTACGATATTCAGGGAGCTTCTAATATCTTGTTGAATATGCTGTATGGGGAGAAAGAAGTGACGATGGATGAAATTACGCTTATTACGG
>CAJMSX010000106.1 GCA_905216195.1 uncultured bacterium | reverse complement strand
TCGGAGAAGGAAAAATGTTTCTGCCCCAGGTCGTCAAATCCGCCCGGGTGATGAAAGAAGCCGTAAATATTTTGCAACCGGAAATCGAAGGCCACAACCAAAAAGAACAACCAATCGTAAAACGCCCTAAGATTGTGCTTGCTACCGCCAAGGGAGATGTACACGATATCGGCAAAAATATCGTAAGTATCGTTCTAAGTTGCAACAATTTAGAAGTAATCGACCTGGGTGTAATGGTCGATAATCAGCGAATTCTGGAAGCCGTGCGGGAACATCAGGCGGATATCGTCGGCATCAGCGGTTTAATCACTCCCTCCCTGCACGAAATGGAAAACCTTTGCGAACTCCTGCAAAAAGAAAAAATGCAAATTCCCCTTATCGTGGGAGGGGCCACCACCTCTTCCGTTCACACGGCTGTCAAATTAGCCCCCCGTTACGATTATGGTGTACTGCCAGGAGGAGACGCCTCCAAAACCGCCGGTATAATTAAACGGCTTTTACAGGATAAGGAAAATTATATTCGTCAATTGAAAGCCGAACAAGCGGAAATACGCCGCTTATACACCCAAGCCCATGTCCCGCTCCTTTCTCTGGAAGAAGCCCGGACACTCGCTCCCTCTTTCAGTCAAGAGAGTTTCCGGCAACCGCCAGGTTTCGGGGAGCACAACCTCACGGCCAAACATCTGGATCTACGGGAATTGGCAGATTATATCGACTGGACACCCTTCTTTCATTTCTGGGGGTTCAAGGGTAAATTCCCGGAAATTATCCATACGCAGGAAGAAGCCGACCGTATCTATCAGGCGGCTTTGGGATTACTGGGACAAGCTTTAGGAGGGGAAGAATTCGATGCAGCGGTGCTCGTCCGGTTTTTCGACGCTTATGCCTGGCAGGAAGAAATCTTCCTGGACCAACACCGGCGTTTACCTCTCTTGCGCCAACAACAAGCGGGGGAAACCTGTTTGTGCCTGTCGGACTTCGTCTGTCCCCGGGAATACGGAAAAAGTACCGTGGGCCTGTTTTGCCTGAAAGTATCTGACCTCCGGACTACTTGCTCTGGTCAGGATTTCGAACATCTGCTGAGGGAAAGCGTATGCGCCCGCCTGACCGAAGCTTTGGCGGAATGGATGCACCGACAGGTGGGCGACGGGCTACACATGATACGGCCGGCTTTCGGCTATTCCGCCTGCCCGGACCATTCCCTGAAAAAAGAAGTATTTGACTGGCTGGAAGCTCCTGCTCAATTGGGAGTAAAACTGACCTCTTCCTACGCCATTCAACCGGCCACCAGCCTTTGCGGAATGCTTATAGCCCATCCGCAAGCCCGGTATTTCAGTGTAGGCGCTCTGGGAGAAGATCAGTTTCAACTCTACTGCCGCAGACGGCAAATTACGCCGGAAGAAGGGAAAAGATTATTAGGCCGCTAAATGTTTAAAACGGAAACGATATGAAAGTAACCGATATACTCAACCAAAAAAATAAACAACCTTTCGCTTCATTCGAACTCGTTCCCCCCTTGAAAGGGAGCGATATCAACAAATTGTACCAGGCCATCGAACCCTTAATGGAATTCAACCCTCCTTTTCTGAACATCACCTTCCACCGGGACGAAATTGAATTTCGCCAGAAAGCGGACGGTACTTTCGAAAAAATCACCGTGACCAAACGGCCGGGATCCGTAGCTATTGCCGCCGCCATCATGAAACGCTTCCAGATAGAAGTAATTCCTCATCTTATCTGCGGAGGAGCTTCCAGACACAAACTGGAAAACGATCTGATTGACCTTAATTTTCTCGACATAGAGAATGTGGTGGCTTTAAGGGGCGACGCCATTCCCGGACAAAAATATTTCGTCCCCGAACCGGACGGCCATAAATACGGCTACGAATTAGTCGAACAAATCCATCGCATGAATCAAGGGAAATACCTGGATGAAACCCTGACGGAGGCCGTCGCGACCAATTTTTGTATCGGGGTCGCCGGCTACCCGGAAAAACATTACGAAGCCCCCAATCCCGAAACGGATATCGCCAATTTGAAACGGAAAGTGGAAGCCGGAGCCGATTATATCGTGACTCAAATGTTTTTCGATAACCGAAAATTCTTCCGTTTTGTAGAGCAATGCCGACAAGCCGGCATCCAGGTTCCCATCATTCCCGGCTTAAAACCCATTTCCACTTATACTCATATCGAAATGTTGCCCCGGGCTTTCGGCATCGATATTCCCGAAGAACTCATGAAAGAAGTCCGGAAATGCAAAGACAGCAAAGAGATTTATCAAGTCGGTATAGAATGGTGTACTGCCCAAAGTAAAGAGCTATTGAGAGAAAAAGCACCGGCCATTCATTATTATACGATGGGAAAAGCCGAGAATATCCGGGAAATTTTAAAACGTACTTTTTAAAAGACGGCCATGACAGGATATGATATCATTTGCTTGATTGCAGTAGGATTAGGAGCCGGGTTCATCAATACCTTCGCAGGCGGAGGATCGATGCTCGTCGTACCTTTCCTGATTTTTTTAGGTCTGCCGGCCAACATAGCCAATGCCACGAACCGGGTGGCCATTTTATTACAAAATGTGGTATCGGTATCTACCTTCCGGCAACAGCATATACTGGATGTAAAAAAAGACGGAAAACTTCTGATACCCACCTTACTCGGTAGTATTGCCGGAGCCCTTCTCGCGGTCGATATCCAGGAAGATATTTTAAAGAAAATTATAGGGGTACTCTTGATCGTTCTCTTTTTCATGGTACTGCTTAATCCGAACGCCTGGGTTCAAGCCCGTGCCGATAAAGCCCGTGCCTTGAAACCCGTTTTACGTTTCCTGATATTTTTCGGCATCGGATTCTATGGCGGTTTTATTCAAATCGGCGTCGGATTTTTCCTTTTAGCCGGATTGGTACTGGGACAAGGATTCGATCTGTTGAAAGCCAATGCGATCAAAGTATTTATCGTCTTATTTTACACCTTGATCGCACTCGGTATATTTATCTATTACGATCTTATCGACTGGCAAACCGGTTTAATCCTCTCCTGTGGCAATATGGCCGGGGCGTGGATCGGGACTCACCTCAGTATAAAATGGGGCGCTAAATACATTCGCTATATTTTATTGGCCGCCTTAGCTCTCGTGGCTTTGAAACTAACCGGACTATTCTAAACCCTTTCAGAAGAAAAACTTGTATTCCAGCCCGGAAAAAGAGTAACCCCTTCCCTTCTCCCTATAACT
>CAJMSX010000105.1 GCA_905216195.1 uncultured bacterium | reverse complement strand
GTAAAGCGAAAGCGGGGAATTTTACAAATGCCAGCCTGGAAGATTCGGCCTACGATATCGTCGTTATACTGGATGCGGACAATATTGTGGAACCCGATTTTTTACAGAAAATCAACAATGCTTTCGAAGCCGGAGTACGGGCGGTGCAAGCTCACCGGACCGCTAAGAACCGCAATACGGAGATTGCGATCCTGGACGGTATCAGCGAGGAAATCAACAATTCCATCTTCCGGCGGGGCCATGTGCGCCTGGGCATCTCTTCAGCCCTGATCGGATCGGGTATGGCTTTCGATTACACCTGGTTCCGCCAAAATGTAAAACATTTGAAGACGGCCGGAGAAGACAAAGAATTAGAAGCGCTATTACTCAAACAGAGAATATTCGTCGAATTTCTGGACGATGTCCCCGTATACGATGAAAAAACTCAGGGTGAAAAAGCATTTTCCAAGCAACGCCGGCGTTGGCTGGCCACCCAATACTCCCAATGGGGCCGGGTTTTCAGGGAACTTCCTGGCGCGATTCTTTCCGGCAACCTGGATTACAGCGACAAACTTTTTCAATGGCTGTTGCCTCCTCGTCTGATTTTATTCGGAGGGATCATCATCATGGGCAGTATCATGCAAATCATCGATTGGCCGCTGGCCCTGAAATGGTGGGGGTTGTTCATCATTATCGGTATCACCCTCTGTCTGGCTATCCCTGACCGGATGGTTGACGACCGCTTTAAAAAATCCATCCATAAACTTCCGATTCTTTTTTTCATGATGGCAATCAATTTGTTCCGCATGAAAGGAGCCAGTAAAAAGTTTATACATACTCAAAAAAATGTCTGAATCGTACTTAATCCCTAACCTATGAATACCCTGATTATGATCGTCATTTCCCTGCTCATTTTCCTGTTCCCCTATTTCGGACGCAGGAAATACAGCCGGGCTTCCCTCAGTTCGATTTCCATTTCCCTCGGGCTATTCGGTACATTTATCGGGATAATTTACGGACTGTTACAACTGGATACCGACGCTCTGGAAACTTCCGTACCCCAGTTGCTGGAAGGGCTTAAAATAGCTTTTCTCTGTACTTTGATCGGTTTGTGTACCTCTTTAGTATTAAAATTATTTCCTTCTTTCTACGGAATAAAAGCGGAACCGGAAACCGAAAACGATCCCGCAACCCGGCAATTATTCGAGTTGCTTTCGGAAATTAAAGAAAATACCGCCCGACAATCCCCCTCTCCCGAAAAGCATCCCTCGCAGGATAACCGGTTTCCCCAGAAAAGCGAGGCGGATCTGCCATCGCTTGAACAGGAAATCCGGACTGTAAACTCCCAATTGCAACACATTCTGCATTCCATGCAGGACAACCATAACACCCTGGCTTCCCTGTTGGAAAAACCCGGAATTACCGGTCCGGACTACGAAAAACTCCTGAGGGTGCAACTCGAGAAAATATCCGGTTTGGTGAAAAGTAACGAGGACCATCTGAGTCAGCAAATTCACCACATCGAAGAAAAACGGCAACAAGAAATAGAACAGTTGGAAAATTTCACCAACACTCTCTTGAGTATCGTTAAAAAACTCTCTCAAGACCACCAGGCCCTGCATAAAAATTCCGATGAAACGGTTAATTAAAAACAGTTAAAGCCATGAACCTCTTTCAGTCACCTAAAGAAGAATCTCCCTGGATCCCCTTGTTAGGGGGTATTTCCGTACTGATGGTGATTTTTCTGCTTATCTCTCTGGAATATATGGCCCGTATCCGGAGTGACAAACAAAGCATACAATCCATAGCTTCCACCTATGAAAAATTTCAGATCGAACTGACCAACGAGTTAAAAGAGGAATTCTCCAAAAACCTGAGTGAATGGAACGCGTCTTTCGATCCTGCCACTCTTTCCATCCGGTTCGAATATCCGGAAATTTTATTCCAGGTCGGAAGTGCCGAACTAAACGATCATTTTAAATTGATATTAAACGACTTTTTCCCCCGCTTCCTGCAAATCATCACCGATGCAAAATACAAAAACGATATAGAAGAAATCCGGATCGAAGGTCATACTTCCAGCGAATGGGAAGGGATAACTTCCCCTCGGGAGGCCTATTACCACAATATGGAACTCTCCCAGGATCGTACCCGAAAAGTGTTGGAATATCTCCTGGATCAGGTGAAAGACGAACTCTTATTCGATTGGCTCAAGAGTAATCTGACCGCCAACGGACTCTCCTCCAGCAAACCCATCTTCGATGAACGGCAGACCGAGGACAAGGAACGTTCCCGGCGGGTGGAATTCAAAGTGAAAACCAATGCAGAAAAACAGATTATAAAAATTCTGAAACATACTTCAAATAACCCCTGATACGATGTTGGAAAATTTAAAAGAAAAAATAAAACAGAAACCGGAAATAAAAAAACGGTTACTCCACCTTATGGTTCACCCGGTGAAAACCCGTCCCCGCCGTTGGTTGCGCCTGTTTCAATTTCTTTATCTCAAACGGGGGAAAGGGTCGGTAATCTACAGAAGCGTCAGAAAAGACCTGGTCCCTTTCAATGCTTTTGTATTGGGCGAACGTTCGGTAGTCGAAAGTTTCTCTATCCTCAACAATATGGTAGGCGACATCCGGATCGGAGCGGACAGCCGCATCGGATTAGGCAATACCCTCATCGGCCCGGTTCTCATCGGCAACAACGTCAATCTGGCACAAAATGTCGTGATTTCCGGTCTCAATCACAATTATGCAGATCCGGAAAAAACGATTATTTCCCAAGGGGTCAACACTTCTCCTATTTTTATCGAAGACGATGTATGGATTGGGGCGAATGCGGTCGTTTTAGCCGGAGTTACTATCGGAAAACACGCGGTAATAGCAGCGGGAACGGTGGTCCATAAACCCGTCCCTTCCTGCTCGGTCTGTGCGGGAAACCCGGGAAAAATTCTCAAACAATATGATTTCGAACAAAAAGAATGGATAAAAACACCCCCCTCCCGATGAAACCGGTCAAAGTATTGGAAGTCATCCGTCAAGGACAGATCGGAGGAGGCGAATCTCATCTGATCGATCTGGTCAACGGTTTCCGGCCGGAAGAAGTCGAACCGGTCATACTGGCTTTTACACCGGGGCCGATGATCGATTCGCTCCGGACCAAAGGATTGAAATGCTATGTGGTGGAAACCACCCACCCCTTCGACATCCGGGTATTTAAAAAAATTAAAGCTCTTCTCCGGACGGAACAGATCCGGCTGATTCATGCCCACGGAAGCCGGGCGGCCTCAAA
>CAJMSX010000104.1 GCA_905216195.1 uncultured bacterium | reverse complement strand
TTCTTAATTTTAATTTATCGATTTCGTAGTTTACCTGCATTTCACTGATGGATTTCAGTTGTTCTTTCCGGGCCAGCGAATCGGCTACTTTCAGGGTCCTTTCGTAGGCGTTGCAGGCTTTTTCATATTGTCCCAATTCCTGGAGGGTAGTTGCGCGTCCGTAGTAATGAATGACATATTTGGCATTGACCGTTTTAGTGGTTTCAATCAGGTTGATTAAAGAATCGCTGAATGCCAGGGCCTGTTTGTATGCCTGGATACTTTTGAAGTAACTGTAACTGAAAGAATAAAAATAAAAGCGGTTTCGTTGCAGAGCGTCCCCTTTGCCGTTCTCCATATATTCGCAGAAACGACGGTAATATTCCCGGGCTTTTTTCTTTCCGATCAAGTGAGGATTGATCATCAATTGTTGATAACATAAAAGGTATAGATTATCCTTGTAAAAGTAAGGACGCCTGCGTTTTATTGTTTCCAGGGAAAAATAAGCGTCCAGTATTTTCAGGTAGGCGTCGGAAAGCCGGATCAATTTCTTATCCTCTCCCTTTGAATTGTAGATGCTGCTTAATAAGATATAGATATTCCCGCAGAAGTTTTTCCGGCTGGAAGGAGGGAAATCGCAGGCTATGGACCAGGCTTCTTCTAGGTAAGGAATGGGTTCTTTGTTTTTTTATTCTCGGCTTCAGAGGTTAATAAATAATGGACGACTCCTATTAAAAATAATTTTTCTACGCGAACAAAGGGATTGGTTTCCGGGTGTTCACGATCCAGTTCCTGGAGGATTTGTTTGCCGGTCTCAGCCTGCTGCTCGCGTGAGGCCGTACTCAGTATCCGGGCTCGGTACACCATTTCATAATAATAATTCAAACCTTCTTCCGAAGTGTTTTTAAGGAGGGGTTCTATTTCTCCGAGCATACGGAAAAGCGAGTCTTTGCCGTCGGGACGGTTTATCAGTTGAAGCGTGATTGTTCCCAGAGAGGCTCCTAGTCCTCCTGCATTTTTGGCAGCTTTTGATTCTTTATACAGCCGGACTGCCACCGTGTTTTCCTCTTCTTCGGAAGCGGATAAATCCAGTATATTGATCAAGAGGCTGATTTTTTTTTGAGGATCGGTGGTCCGGTCCAAGAGGTCCGACAAACTGTCCCGGCAGGATTGTTGCGCCCGGGCAGGCAGTGCCACCGAAAGGAAGGCGATAAGAAGTAGCAGGCAAGGGAAAGTCTTCATCGTACTGAAATTATAGTTCGGGGTGGATCGGAAGGGTAAATATAAACCGGGTGCCGGTCGTATAGTACGGGTCCAGCGTGAGGTCTCCGTATAAGCGTTTGGCGATCAACCGGCAAAAGGGAAGTCCTAAACCGTTACCCGGAGCCAAAATATCGAGTTTGATAAACCGTTTGAATATATCTTCCCGTTTATCCGGCGGAATACCGCAACCGGAATCCGTGATCTGTATGGTGACTCGATTGTGTTTTTCATCCCGTAGACATTCCAGACGGATAAAGCCTTCCTGAGTGAACTTATTGGAATTATTCAGCAAGGCTCGTATCACCAAGGAAAAATAGCGGATATGCGTCCGTATGATACAGGTTTCGTCGGAAAGCCGGAGTTGATAATCGAGGTTGTGCTTATCGGACTGCCCGGAAGCGGTTTTCATTTCTGAAATACAAACCGGATTGATATCTCCTTCTTCTACAGGAAGTCCTTCTGAAAGGCTGTCCAAATTAGCCGCTTCCAACAAATTGTCCAGAATGGATAAAAACCGGGTAGTACTCTCCTGAATCTGATTCCGGCAATTTTTTTTCTCTTCCTCCGTCAGTGACCGATGGGTAAGTTTCCTGGAAAAGAAATTGAGTGTGCGGAAGGGGGTATGCAATTCCTGGCAGATGGAGTTGATAAAGATGGATTTCATTTGTTCACTTTCCTGAGCTTTAATATTTTGCCGGGCAATTTCCCCTTGTAATTTTTTGGTTTTTTTATAATTCTTGTAGTAATACATTCCCATGACAGCGACGATGATCAGAATACCTAGGGAAAAGAAAAATCCGATTTGTCTGTTTTTCAAGAGCAGGTGGGTCTCCTCTAATTTCAATTCGTCCACATCGTGATTTCGCCGGATATCTTCTACCCGTTGCCGGTATTCTTCGTTCATCAGTGAGTCGGACACCAGAAGGGTTCTTTGATAAGCTTGACAGGCTTCCTGAAAACGGTTCATATTTCTCAACAAAATCGCCTTATCGTGGTAGGGCCTGAGGGGTCTGGCGTAGCCGGGGGTTTGCCCGACTTCGATCAAATGGATCAGGGAATCGCAAAGCGAGAGGGCTTCTTCCATCCTGTTTATATTGCCCAGCAACAGGTATCCTGTTTCGTACAGGTAGATTTTATTCCGACGCAGGTGATCTCCCTTTGCGGAGAGCATACGGTCCCGGAACTGCTGATAATAATCGTAGGCCAATTCGTCGCTGATGTAAAGGGCTCCGCGCATTAATTGATTATAACATTTTACATATATATTCTCTTTGTATAGATATTTTCTTCTTCGGCGCACTTCTTCCGAGGTATAATAGAGGTCCAGCCGTTGCATATAACTATGGGTGAGATCGATCAGTTTATCGTAATCCTGGGCTTGATTGTAGGCGCCGCTTAACAGGAAATAAATCAGTCCCAGGTAGGATTTGCAACTATTGCCCGGAAATTCCAGCGCCAGTTCCCAGGCCTCTCTCCACAAAGGTATTTGGGGGATATATGTTTTAGTTTCTCCCGCTTGTTCCCGTCGGTGGCTGTCGATAATTCCCGCAAGAAAAAGGCGGCCGGCCTTTTGGAATTTGTTTTCGTAAGCTTGGAGGGTATCCAGATTTTGGAGGATGCGGCGGCCTAATTCCTGTCTTTTGAGTTTATCGACTTCGGCATAAAACCGGTTGTAGGAAGCCACGACTTTTGCGTAGACGGCCATTCCTTCTTCAGGAGTATCTCGGGTCAGACTATGTAAGGTGTTCAGGTAATAGTCGAGAGAATCTTTTTTTTCGATGTAAACGGCATATTTTTGCACGATAGGTACGATTGCAACGCCTAAAGCATACAAATCTTGGGCCTTGCGTGCTTCTTCGAAAAGGCATAGTGAGTAATATAAGTTGTTGTCCGTACCTTCGTACAGGTCTTTTAAATTCAAGAGAATATCTATACGCTCTCCCGGCCGGGTCGTATGGTTCAACCTGTTTTTGAGACTATCTGTCAGTGGGGTTCCGGCAGTTAGCCCCCCTGTACAAAAGAGATACAGGCCCAGCAAGAGAATATGGCGTAAATACTTCATTTTGTTCGCTGTTTTGCACACGGTTTTACTACCCCCAGAGAGTTAAAATAGTGGCCTAATGTACTAAAATTTCTAAATATAATTAGGAAATAACAGAGAAAATTCTGCAACCGAAAATTGCAGTAATTTAATTGATGTTAGGAAG
>CAJMSX010000103.1 GCA_905216195.1 uncultured bacterium | reverse complement strand
AGGACGAGATCATCAAGGAGCTCTTATTACAACATACGGCGTTTCTATATACAACGATTTCATTACAGCAGTCTCTATATTTACATTATAACGTTTACAGCATTTACAGCGAGAGACATTACCCAGCTTTATTCAGCGGGTAATTTCCCCTCGTTTTTTATCTTATATCATAAGTCGATATTATCACGCCTCTGGCGGTTATTCAGCCTAATCAAATCTATCAAGTGCCACTTTATCGCCTCGGTAAATTCAATACGGTAATCCGGGTATAAGTAATCCTTTTCCCGCTCGTGACGCCTCCGCAGCCACTTTCTAAAGTCGCGCTGAGCCCCTTTCGACAACAGCCCGGTATAGCCGTCCAATTCAGCATGAGATAGGCTCGCCAATCCCAGAACCACGAAATAATCGGTCAGTTCCTTCAAGCTCCCCCGTTTGGGGTGAAACGACGGCCGACGGCCTATATTATCAAAGGCAAAAGCCTGACAATTCCGCCAAAAGAAATTCACAATCCGGGTATATTCTTCAAGCAGTCCGCCGAGCGTTCCTACCTTCAACCGGGAGAGTACCTTCCGTCGCCCGCCTTTCAACGTAAATTCAACCCGAAGGGCGTTTTTCTCCGGGTAGAGGTCCGGATTCCGTATTAGCACGTTCCGATTATCTTTATTTATTTCAGCGATTTTATCATAAATTTTAGCGGTGAAAAATCCCGAAACAAACTTTCGGCATGTAGGACGCGAATCGTTCAACTCGTAGCATTTCGACTTAAATGCACGGATTCGGTGTATCATTTCGACACATTCCATATCAAACGGGACATTCAGCCCTATTTCGATCACGGAAATTTCAAAGGTTCTCAACGTATCGAACGAGATACCGAGTCGTTTGGCCACTTTCCGCCAAGCCTTCTCCAAATCCGTTTTAGTCAGATCATCCAACGAAGTCGCGCCGTAGTACCACTTTCGGATACTACCGTAAATTTTCATAAAGTCTTCGTAAAATTCGATTATCAGATCATGCGCATCATCCCCGGATTTCCCATTATTTAACACCAACTTATCATACCATCTCCCATTTATCCAATTCGATTTTTCAACGAAAGTCCCATAACGCAGGTGATAATAGACTTCCTTATCGTAACATTTCAAAGTAATATTATCGACCATATTTTTTCAATTTCAAAAGTTCGTCTTTACAATACCTCTTAGAACGCCCGTAGCGCATAGGCGTAATCAAACCTTTTTTCTCCCAACGATAGAGCGTTGAGCGACTGACCTTCATCGAGCCTTCAACCTCTTTCGCAGTCAGCAACTCCGCTCCGAGGAGAGCCTTCGTAAGATAATTAATAATCCAATCCCGATTCTGGGCTATCCCCACTTTAATCAGCGTTTGGAGCATCTTCGGAGATACGATAATCTCACACTCCGTTTTAATTCTTAAATTATTCATAGCTTTATATTAGAATTAGCGGGCGATTTCTCGCCCTTTATTTCCTAATATATAATGGTGGATAATACGAAGGTCCTTTTTAGATAATTATTTATATATCAATTAATTAATATTAAAACAGCTCCAAAACAACCCCAAAAGAGGGCCAAAAGATCATTTTTGCCGACTTACAGAACACAAAAAACCGCCCCGGTCAGGGGCGGTCTACATAACCTACACAAACAAATTTTATTCAGTTAACGCGGCTTTAATTTTTTCGAATCCGCCGTCTTTACAATTCTTTTCAGACAGACACGCATTCCGGATACTACTCAGTTCAACGCAGGTGGCATTCTCCAATTCCGGAACAAAATCAAGCCACTGGGCCTTACTTCGGGCATATACGAATATAACATTTTTATCAATCAGATATTTTACCAGCCGTTTCGTATACTCCTGAGAAGGAAGCAAGCCCATTTTCGCCGGAAATGGCTTATATTTCCTGGAATGATAAGCCATTAGCTGAACCGCCGCTATCTTCGTTTCAGCTCCGGGAACAGCTTCCCGGATTATCCGTGTTTTCTTCGCCCAATACCAGTCCTGTTCGTCATTAAACGGCTTATATTCCGGACCGGAATAAAAAATCGCACGATCTTCGAGTAGCATCGCTTGGGTCTGCGCCCGAATAACGAAGCGTTTTTCTTCATCGCTCATCTTTTCATGAGCTTCGATATTCGACGACACCTTATAACCCGGGTTTGACATTAACAGTACGACCCGCGCACCAAGAACATCGCCGATAAACGGATAAGGCAATATTTCGGCATGCAACTGATACTCGGGCTCGTTTTTCGTTCGCTCATTAAATTCTTCGATAAACGGGATGTCATCGGCATACGCATTCAACTTTTCCAATCGCATATAGCCGTTCTTCTCGATTTTTTCGGCTAATACCCGCCACGGGTTTTCTTTTAACAAGGTTTCTTTCGTTTCCATAATAAAAGGTTTAATAGTTAGGTTCCCAAAGATAAGATATTCTCGCCCTTTTTCAATATCGAGGGTGGTGATAATTTCATCCATTTTTTCTTCGCCCCGGTAGTCGATCCCGACCGTCCACGCGCTATTCGTCCCGCCGTCCCAACGAAACACCTCTTCCAGCCGCTCGCGGAGTTCGGCAGTAAGCAGGGCCGTCAGTCGGCTTTCGGAGAGGCAGACCCTTTCCAATAGAAAATTATTCAACACGGAGGTCGCCTCACCCGTCCGCAGGTAGCTGATATAGTACGCCAACGAGTGGGGAATCCGGTCGGCATAGTCGGGGTGGTTCTCTTTATAGCGGGCCAACACGACCTCCAAATCCCCGCCGTAATGGATATACAAGGCGAGGTTCAGCAACTTTTTCTCCCAGCTAACCCGCCCGAACTCGAAACACAGATCGTCCCAATAAGCCCGCCGGGCGACAAGATCGTCATAGATTTCCCGCTTTTCAGCAACCGGCATCGCCGGGTCGCCGAGGGATTTCGAGGCCGGGGTGGCTTCATCCCGGTATTTTTTAACGACAAGATCGTCGGCGCTGACAGAGCCGTCCTCCATCCACCACCGCAACCATTCCGATTTTTCGGCGTCCTCCAACTTTTCAAAATCGCCGCTCTTTAATCCGTTTCTCGACAGATAGTGTCGAAATTCTCGCTCCAATCTCGCTATCCGGCTCCCTTCGGCGGCGGCATACAGGAATTTCGGGGGCAGGTCCTCAATCCACATCGTCGAGCAGATCGCCTCCCGAAACCGTCTCGCTTCAATCATATTCAGCAGGGGAAATTCTCCGCGAAAGGGGATCAGCCGCGACGGAATTTCCCGGTCTACAAGCAGGCCGGCCATACCACCCGCCACGGAGCACATCCGGTCCCTCGTCGAAAGTTCACTCTTTTCCATATACCGTTATTTCGGTTACAAACTCTTTACGGCAAAATTATCCGTCGCTTCCGCCAACCCCCGGCGCAAGGTCTAATTATTTTTCAAACGTAAGAGAAATAAACAAAGAAAGCGTGG
>CAJMSX010000102.1 GCA_905216195.1 uncultured bacterium | reverse complement strand
CATCGCCGCGTGTATTACTCCCTCGGCCGATGTCTTTACGCAGTTATTGGTAACCATTCCCATGTATCTTCTTTACGAATTGAGTATAAAAGTGGTTAGCCGGTGTGAAGCCAAAACTCCCCTCATCCCTCCTTCCGCGGCAAAGCCGCAGGGAACTTCCGTTCCGCCCCCCGCAACCCCGGAAGAAGAGTATGAGAATCCTTACCATTACGAGTGAGAAAGATTTGCTAAAACCGGCTGAAAGCCGTATATTTGAATAATTACTTTCAGGAATTAACTCAAAATTGGAATATGAACATCCTAGGCAATATCATTTGGTTGATTTTCGGAGGGTTGCTAACGGCCATTGAATATTTTTTAGCCAGTATTATTCTCTGCCTGACCGTTATCGGTATCCCTTTCGGTCTGCAAACCATCAAATTAGGTATTCTGGCTCTTTGGCCTTTCGGCAGTAAAATCGTCCACAAGGAAAATGCTCACGGTTGCCTCTCCGTTTTTATGAACATTCTTTGGTTTTTTTTAGGAGGAATATGGATTTTTTTAACTCATGCGGTTTTCGGAATTTTACTGTGTATAACGATTATCGGTATTCCTTTCGGTCTCCAACATTTTAAACTGGCTTCCCTGGCATTAACCCCTTTCGGTCATGATATTCAATGACCGGTTACAACAGAAGAATACTGAGACCGATACAACCATAAACGGCAGCTTCAACTATATTCATGACATAAGCGGCCCGGGGCCGTTTCATGAGAGGAGCCGACAAACGGTCTGCCAAAACGGCGACAAGGGAAAAAATCAGAATCGCCTGTAGAATAAAAACCAGACCGAGAATCAGCATGATTATCACCGGGTTGTCGGCCTCCGGACGGATAAACTGCGGAAAAAACGCCAGAAAAAACAAAATGACTTTCGGATTCAGTAAGTTCATCAATATCCCTTTCCGGTAAAGTTTTCGAACCTGCTGCTCAGCAGTTGGTTTAAAACGAAAAGAAGCATTTTTTCTCGAAAGAAAAGCCCTTACTCCCAAATAAATCAGATAAGCAGCTCCGGCGAATTTCAACAAAGCAAAAGCAAGAGGAGAACGATAGATAAGCACAGATATTCCCAGACTAACCGCCGCGACGTGGAAAATCAACCCGGTACATAAACCGCTAGCGAAAACTATGCCCGACTTTTTCCCCCGGTTTATACTTTGCGTAATCACAAACAGAATATCGGGCCCGGGCATTAAGGTCAGTACTATAGCCGCCAAAACAAATCCCCAAAGATTCATAGCTTCACGGTTTTATTGGACAAATGTAGACCGAATTCGGACGAAAACCAATGATTACACCTTTCTTTTCCAAAAAAAACTTATTTTTGCTATTCATTTTACGGATGACCGAAGCAAACTCTCCGGATAATTTCTCGTTTAATCCGGATAAACTGAAAAATATGTGGATATCTATCCTATGGCTTTTACTGGGATTCGTCATTCTGATTTACGGAGCGAATAAACTGGTCGACGGAGGGTCGGCCCTGGCTGCCCGGCTCAATGTCCCCAATATGGTTATCGGTTTAACCATCGTTGCTTTCGGTACCTCCACCCCGGAACTGGTGGTAAACATCGTATCCTCGGCGGAAGGTCAATCGGAACTGGCCTTAGGGAACGTATTGGGAAGCAATATCTTCAATATTTTATGTATTCTGGGTATTACTGCCTCCATCTATCCCATTGCGATAAAAAAAACGACCACCTGGGTAGAAGTTCCCCTGGCCATGCTGTCGGCCTTACTGATTCTCATCATGTTCGGTAATAACCACTGGCCAACCCCTTCTCCTTATGTGATCAGCCGTTGGGAAGGCATAATTCTTCTCCTTTTTTTCGCCCTCTTCGTGGCCTATACCTTAATCCTGGCACGGGAAGGAGGAGCGGAAGAAATAGAAATTAAACCTTACGGGATGGGAAAATCCGTTTTTTATATTCTGCTGGGATTTGCCGGTCTGGTTATCGGTGGACGCCTATTGGTACAGAACGCCGTAGCTCTGGCCGAAACCTGGGGAATTTCTCAACGTATCATCGCCGTAACTATTGTTTCCGTCGGCACTTCCCTGCCGGAATTGGCCACCTCCCTGGTTGCCGCCCGGAAAAAAAACGTAGATATGGCTATCGGAAATGTCGTAGGCTCCAATATTTTCAATACCTTCCTGATTTTGGGTACATCCGCGGTTATTTCCCCCGTCGGCATGTCCCTGGACAATTTAACGGATATACTGCTAAACTTGCTGGCAGCCTTTTTACTTTTTATTTTTATATTCACCGGAAAAGGCCGACAGATCGAAAGATGGGAAGGTTTACTGTTTTTATCGGTTTATACCGGCTATCTGATTTACCTCATCCGGCAATAAGCCTATCCAAATCAGGATATTGCTGCCATTTTGGCAAAAGTCCTTCATTCTCGTTTTTGAAATACAAACTTTTTTCTCCGGTAATCCGTTATAAAACAACAGATTCGCAAGCTATAACCGATATCTGTTTCGAATAACTGGTAAATGGTATTAAAATTGCAGTAAGAAATGCGATATTTGTACAATATAATTAAAAGGAATTAAAATGAAAAAAGGCTACATTGTTTTAATTGTAATCGGAGTAATTATTTTATCCATATTTTTATGGTTCCGCGGAAGTTATAACGGTATGGTTAAAATGAACGAAAGCGTATCGGCACAATGGTCGAACGTAGAAAATCAATACCAACGCCGGTTAGATCTGATTCCCAATTTAGTCAATACGGTGAAAGGGTATGCCACTCATGAACAGCAAACACTCACCGATGTAGTAAATGCCCGGGCCAAAGCCACCCAAACCCAAATCAATTTCGATCAGTTGGACGAAGCCGCCCTCAGGCGTCTGAACCAAACCCAGGGGGAACTCTCTTCCGCTTTGTCCCGCTTAATGGCCATTTCGGAAAGTTATCCGGACTTGAAAGCCAATCAGAATTTCCTGGAATTACAGGCACAACTGGAAGGCACGGAAAATCGGATTGCCGTAGAAAGACGGAAATTCAACGAATCCGTCAAAAGCTACAACGCTTATATCCGGCAGTTTCCCAAAAATATAATAGCAGGTATGTTCGGTTTCACTCCGAAGCCCTACTTCGAAGCCACTGCAGGAGCGGAGAGAGCGCCGGAAGTCAAATTCTGACAAGGTTCTGAAAGGGCGTATTCGTTTTCCGAAACACCGGCGAAAACATCCAGCGGTACCGACCGGATCATACCGGTGATTTTTCCCCATCCTCCTTGTCCGTGTTAAACCCGCATTTTTCGAATGTTCTTTTTCTCATAACCCGTATAAAATGATAAATATGTCTCCCGAAAAACGCTTTACCCCCGAAGAAAAACAAAAAATGGTAGCAGCCATTGAGGAAGCAGAAAAAAATACTTCCGGAGAAATCCGTATTCATTTTGAAAATCATTGTAAAAAAGATGTTCTTGATTGTGCTACCCAGGTCTTCGCCGAGTTGAAAATGCATAAAACCGCTTTACGAAACGGGGTATTAGTCTACGTCGCTTTGGACGACAAAAAATTGGCTGTTATCGGAGATGCAGGCATCAACTCCAAAGTCCCGGCAAATTTTTGGGACGACATAAAAAACGGTATGATAGAAAAATTCAAAGCCGGAAAAATTTGTGAAGGGGTTTGTGAAGCCGTCAAAGAAGCCGGGATACAATTGAAAAAATA
>CAJMSX010000101.1 GCA_905216195.1 uncultured bacterium | reverse complement strand
AGGTGTCTCCTTGCTTTTCAATCCTAATAATATCTTGTTCCAACCGAAAAATACCAGGAAAAGAGCCACTACATTCAAAAGGGCAACGACCAGGGAAGTCAAAGGGAAAAAATCAATGATAGTAGCAACAAGCAAGAGGATCATACCAGTCTGTAACGTTCCTGCTCCCTTTTGCCCCTCTTCCGTCAAAACAGTTGAAGCTTTCAATTGTCCATATCCCAAATATTCTACAATAAAAGCAACAATCAAAAGAATGGTGACCAGCCAACCCATTAAGGGAATCCAATCCACCAGCACACTAACAATAGAAAGAATTACCGCTATTTTCAATTTATTACACCCGTTGGCCCCCGCTTCATCCATCCGGCTCCTCATCATACTTAATCCTTTCAAATAAATAATTAACCCGATAATGGCTGTAATACTGGTCATCATAGTATCATCAATTTTTTCATATAATTGCATAAACAGGGCCAACAAGATCAGATAAGCCCCAGCCTGAGCTTCCATGTCCCAGTTTACAGCAAAGGCTTTTTTACCCATAAATATGCCCACTAACAACGCTATAGCCCCCACATATTCCAACCATAGCGGAGACACAGATATTACAGACAAAAATACAATAACCAAACCAAGGGCTATTAGCAACACATAGGGCAACGGCATATCTTTCCCTTCCTCTTTTAATCCTGTAATTAAACGGTATAAAGAAAGGCCTCCTAAAACGCAAACGATCACTTTAGACAACATCACGACCAGGTTAAGGTCCACCCCTCCCATTAGGGAGACGACATCAAACTGCGGTAAAAGTGATAACATCCCAATCAAAACACAGCATTGCAACAAAAGATAGTTCTTCATTTTTTTTGTTTCCATAATCTTATTTAATTAAAATATGACTTTTATGCACTTTATAAAATTTCACCCCTACAAACTAACGGATGTAAATTTATTTAACATTATTAAAAATTGCAAATTATGACATGTTTTTATTTCTATACATCGTACCGGCCATCCCTTTTCAAACCGATCAGGGGGACGGGGCATTTGTGCGATTAAGGATTGAAAAGCGTATCGCCTCCCCCCGGAGGTATAGGGAAAAGCCCCGGAGGGGGGGCGGATGTAACGAAAAAAGCGTTTAGTCCGAAGGTAATTCGGCGGCCAGAAAAGGAGCGGTGACCGAAGAGGCAGAGGCCAGCATCTGTTCCGGCGTACCGGCAAACAGCAGCTTCCCTCCCATTTGTCCGCCCCCGGGTCCCAGTTCGATCACATAATCGGCCGCTTTAAGAACATCGGTATTGTGTTCTACCAAAAAGATGGAATTTCCTTGGTCCACCATAGCCTCGAACAAAGCGACGATACGGTGTATATCTTGCGGATGCAGGCCGTCGGTAGGTTCGTCCAGGATAAATATTTTCCCGCTGCATCCGAGGTAAGAAGCCAGCTTCAGCCGTTGCAATTCCCCGCCGGAGAGGGTAGAAAGCGCCTGGTTGAGGTGTAAATATTCCAATCCGACCCGCATCAGCGGTTCCAGCTTTTTTTCAATGGAAGTTCCCTTAAAACGAGCAGAAGCTTTACGTACCGTCAGGTCCATCACCTCGGCAATATTCAAGCCGTCCACTTTATAAGCCAGGGCTTCGGGAGAATAACGCAACCCCTGACAGGCTTCACATACGGTTTCTATAGCATCCATAAACGCCATATCGGACACGATAACCCCTTTACCGCCGCAGACGGGACAACCGCCTTTGCCGTTGAAGGTAAACATACCGATTCCCGCTCCGCTTTGTTGCCCGAATATTTTACGGATATCGTCGGCCACCCCCAGGTAGGTAGCGGGGGTAGACCGCAGGCTTACCCCTATATTTTTCTGGCTGATATAAACCATATGTTCCCGGTGGCCTTCCCGGCTTTTTCTCGTTTCCCGTTCCGCAACATCCTCTTCGTCCGGCTGTCCGGCATAAGCCCGACGAAAACATTCCATCAAAGAACTCTTTCCGGAGCCCGCCACCCCGGCAACGACCGCCAAGACGCCCAAGGGTAATTTTACCGTTAAATTGCGGAGATTGTGTAAGGAAGCATTCTTCAGGACAAACCAGCCGTCCGGCTGGCGAATTTCCGGTTTTAAAGGCAATTTCTCGGAAAGCATATGTCCGGTGGAAGTGTCGCTTTTCAATAAACCCGCATAATCTCCCTCGTACAAAATCGTTCCGCCTTCCATTCCCGAACCGGGTCCCATATCCACAATATGATCGGCAATCCGGATCATTTCTTTTTGGTGTTCTACCAGCAATACGGTATTCCCGTGATCTCTCAGCTTGCGTACGGAATTTTTCAACAAACGGATGTCCTGGCTATGCAGGCCTACACTGGGTTCGTCCAGTACATACAGTATGTCGGAAAGTGCCGAATTGATGTATTTGGCAATTTTGCAGCGCTGAGCTTCTCCGCCCGAAAGCGTGCCCATGCCGCGGTCGAGCGTCAGATAGCCCAAGCCGATTTCCACCAATGCCGACAAACGGGCGATAAGCGTTTCCTTTAAATCTTCGGCCAGAGGACTGTCTATTTCCTGCAACCAGGTGATTACTTCCGGCACGGCCAAAGCCGTTACCTCTGCAATATTTTTTCCACCGATACGGCAAGCCAATACCTTCTTATTCAAGCGTGCTCCCCCGCAGTCCGGACAAATCCCTGAAACCGTCATCGGATCCAGCAATTTCCGGTGTAATTTTCCTTCTTCCGAATGGATGATACTCCGGTACATCCGGGTCATCAATCCTTCATACTTTGCCGTTTTCGGCCAGTTCGAGGGGGGATTTTTCAACCGGATTTGGGGAGAATATAAAAACAGTTCCAGTTCTTCCGGGGTATAATCGCGAATCTTCTTATCCAGATCGAACAACCCGCTGTGAGCATAGCGGATCCATCTCCACTCTCCGGGTTTAAAAGCCGCGTAATTGATAACTCCGTCTTCCTTCAGCGATTTGTTGAAATCCACCAGTTTATGTACGTCCAGCTCCGTCACTTCCCCCAACCCGTCGCAACGGGTACACCTTCCCTGCGGATGATTAAAGGAAAACGTATCGGAATAACCGACAAACGGTTTACCCACCCGGGAAAACAATAAACGTAGCAGGGCGTAAATATCCGTATAAGTACCTACGGTAGACCGGGCATTGGGAGCCGGTTTCCGTTGATCGATAACGATAGCCACCGGCAGATTCTCAATTTTATCCACATGCGGACGGCCGTATTTAGGCAGGTATTGCTGTACAAAACTGGGAAAAGTTTCGTTCAGTTCCCGACGGGATTTGGCGGCAATCGTGTCCAGCACAAGGGAAGATTTTCCCGAACCCGAAACGCCCGTGAAAATAGTAATCCGTTTTTTGGGGATTTTTAAAGAAACATGTTTCAGATTGTTCTCTTCCGCTCCGAAGATATGAATATATTCCTGTGCCGATCCGTCCATAGCTACCGTTATTTTAACCGGCAACAAATATAAGACTTTCCCTGCTATTCCCATCGGGAATCCGGCTGCTTCTTAGCGGCAATTCTCTACGGTTGCCTTTCGGCGGCCTTCCCCCTTTTCGCCTTAACCGGTAAATTCAGCAGGCAAGTTTTACAAACAAAAATAGGGCGATATCGCCCTATTTTTTAATCACTTAACTTAAACATTTCCGTGGCATGCGGTGCAACGGTCACCGTCAGTTTATCCTGCCGTCCCAGGTTTCGGTGCGCCCATAAATCCCTCATTTTCATTCCGGCCGGCAAGCCGATATCCGTCAAAGCGACCGATACGGTTTCCGTCCCTT
>CAJMSX010000100.1 GCA_905216195.1 uncultured bacterium | reverse complement strand
TATACGTCTATGATTACCACTGTCGCCGGTCTGATCGTCGGCATTCTCGCTTATTTCGCCTATAACGCACTGACGGCAAGAATCGATGTTCTCGTCAACCGGATGGAAAGCATCAGCGCTGATTTTATGGAAATCATCTATGAGATGAAAAATAAATAATCCCGGTTGTCATGGCCATAAAAAGATCCAGAAAAGCCAATCCGAATTTCAACATGTCGTCCATGACCGACATCGTATTCTTATTGTTGATTTTTTTCCTCGTTACCTCTACCTTGGTCAACCCCAACGCGCTTAAACTATTACTTCCCAAAAGTACCAATCAGCTCTCCAACCGGAAAATGGTTACCGTTTCCATCGATAAAAACCTGGTGTATTATTTCAATGCCAAAGTCACCCCTTTTTCCCGTCTGGAAAGTAAAATAGTCGAAGAACTAAAAAATGCGGACGACCCTTGTATCAATATTCAGGCTGAAAAATCCGTTCCTATCGAATATGTCGTTCGCATTATGAATATTGCTAAAACTTACGGTTATAAATCCATTTTAGCAACTGATCCGGAATAAAGCTTTTTTTTAGTTGCAACTATTTTTTTCATACGTCGTATACGTTCATACATTAAAAAACAGTTTATTACATATCTGTTTGTCAGATTGATGATAAGAAATGATTGTTAAACTAAAAACAAACTAAGTATGAAACGTTTACTATTTTTATTACTAACCGGATTGTTCGCGCAACTATTGGTCTCCTGCTATCCGGAAGGTGCAGACAACACCGAAGATTACGATGTTGCCATGACAAGCTACGACAGGGATAAGGAACCGGGGTATTTTGCCAGCCTGAAAACCTTTTCCATGCCGGACACTATCGTTTATTTCGTCAATAAGAGCGACGAGATCAAAGGGAACCACCAATTCGACCAGGCTATTTTAGATTTAGTCGCTAAAAAGTTCGAAAGCATCGGCTACCAAAGAATCAATGGTTCTGCTACCAACAAACCGGATTTTTTCGTTACGGTCTCCGCTTTTTCTAATGTGAACTACTATTTTGTCAACAATAATTGGTATAACTACTGGGGTTGGTATCCCGGCTGGGACTGGTACGGCTGGGGCAATATCGGCGGTTGGTATTGGCCGGACTTCGGACCTTACTATCCCTGGGGACCGATCAGCATTTTTTCCTACCGTTCCGGTTCTATTGTCATCGATATGCTGGACCCGGCCCATGTGAACGAATCCAGCAACAAAATACCCGTTTTATGGAGCGGAATAGCGGACGGAATTATTGCCGGTTCTGCCAACTCTATTCTCCAAAGGGCCGAGACCCAGATCAACCAATGTTTCGAACAATCACCCTATCTGGGCACGAAATAAACAGTAAAAACAATCGAATGAATTAAAAACGAATAGTTATGAAAAAATTATTAATCATCGCAATAATACTGTTCGGAATGAGTCCGCTGTTAAAGGCACAGATGCTTAATCTCAATTACCAGATAAGCGTACCGCTCGGAGACCTCAAGGATTTTACCGACAAAGCCAGTTTCAGAGGCATGGACCTCGAATATCACTACTTCACCAGCGACCGTTTCTCCATAGGTCTCGGTGTAGGCTGGAATGTTTTCTATCACAATCTGGACCATCATACCGGGGATTTTACTTTCCACGGAAGTAACGATATCTACACCATCACCGGAAATCAATACCGGTATGTAAATACCGTACCCATTATGGCGATGGGACGCTATTTCTTCACCGACGACAATACCGCAGTACGCCCCTATATCGGACTGGGGTTGGGAACCCGGTGGACGGAAAAACGAATCGAGATTGGTCAATATTCTTCCACGATTTCCAGGTGGCAATTCAGCTTTGCTCCGGAAATCGGTATGCTTGTCCCTTTAAGCGATCAAGTCGCTTTAAACTTCGGCGCCCGGTATAGTTACGGGACCAAAGCTTCCCACGGCAGAATACCCGAGTTCCAAAGTTTTGCTTTCAGTATAGGTTTAGTTTTGACAAGTGTACAATAATATGTTTTAATCCACGAGTCGCATCCGGCCGGCATAACCGGCCGGATATTTCATATTTTTTAAAAATAATATTAAAAATTCACTCTATCTTGATTATATTTGCATATAAATCTATTTTTCATTCTATCGAGAGGATTCACCTCCACTAAGATAAATGAAAACCTTAACCGATTTTATATGCAGAGTTACCGATTTTTCGAATTATTCCTCAGCGTTCTCTTCCTGAGCGCCTGTACGAAAACGCCCCCTCCCGCACCGATACCGCCTCTTCCGGACCGGAATCAGATCGAATGGCAAAAAATGGAAACTTACGCTTTTGTGCACTTCGGACTAAATACGTTCAACGATCTGGAATGGGGATTCGGCAATACCCCGGCTGCTACATTCAACCCGACCGAACTCGATTGTGACCAATGGGCGAAAATCATCCGGGAAGCCGGCCTGAAGGGAGTCATGCTCACGGCGAAACACCACGATGGTTTTTGCCTGTGGCCTTCTCAATATACAGCATACAGTGTGAAAAATTCCCCCTGGAAAAACGGGAAAGGAGACGTCGTAAAAGAATTGTCCGAAGCCTGTAAAAAATACGGGCTGAAATTCGGAATTTACCTCTCTCCCTGGGACCGGAATCACCCGCAATACGGGAAACCGGAATATGTAACCTATTTTCACAATCAAATGCGGGAACTGTTAAGCAATTATGGAGAACTTTTCGAATACTGGTTCGACGGAGCTAACGGGGGAAGCGGATGGTACGGAGGAGCTAACGAAAAAAGAACCATAGATGCCAGGACGTATTACCGGTACGAAGATGCCCGGAAGCTGATCCGCGAACTTCAACCGCATGCCGTTATTTTCGGAGGGACTTGTCCCGATATCCGTTGGATCGGGAATGAAGAAGGAAAAGCGGGAGAAACCAATTGGGCTCCCTGCAGCCGGGAAGACGGCAGTTATGCCGCCCACGGAGATCCGGAAGGCTATCGCTGGTTACCGGGAGAATGCGACGTTTCCATACGTCCCGGCTGGTTTTATCATCCCCGGGAAGATCATCAGGTTCGCTCTCTTTCCCACCTGGTCGATTTATATTATAAAAGTGTAGGACGTAATGCCAACCTGCTGCTGAATTTTCCCATCGCCCTCAACGGCAAAATCCATCCTCTCGACTCTGCCCGGGTGATGGAATGGAAAAAAGTAATAGAAGCCGATTTCCGGCATAATCTGCTGCAACGGGCCAAAGTCATAGCCGATAATTACCGGGGAAATTCTTCGGCCTACTCCCCCGATCTAAGCACCGACGATAATTGGGATTCTTACTGGGCGACCGACGACGACCGGACGACAGCTCTGTTAACTTTCTCTTTTCCAGAAAAACAAGCGCTCAACCGGTTGTTACTTCAGGAATACATCCCTTTGGGACAAAGAGTAAGATCTTTCCGCATCGAATACCTCGATCAGGAAAAATGGCTTCCGGTAGAGACGGCCGACACCCTGACCACCATCGGCTATAAACGTATTATTCGCTTTAAAACCGTCGAGACGGAAAAAGTACGCATTCATTTCACCCGGTCCAAAGGTCCCCTTTGCATCAACAATGTGGAAGCTTATATGGCTCCTCCTTTATTGGAAGAACCGGTGATTACCCGTAACGGAGACAATCAGGTCCAGATTCGTGCAGCAGACCCCACTTTTGAGATATACTATACCATAGACGGACGTACTCCCCAGACAGGAGATGAAAAATACGTTCCCGGCCACCCCTTCGCCTATAACCGGAAAGGCGTCATAAAAGCAATCGCCGTGGATGCTCTGACGCGACGGCAAAGTCCCGTTTCCACTCAATATTTCGATATCCCCCGGAATGGATTCCTCCTCACCAACATTTCCAGTTTATCCGGAGGAGATTCCCGGCTGGCAGCGCAAATCCGCAAAGAAAGTTCGGCTATGTTCGATGGAAATGCCTATACCGCCTTTTATTTACCGGCTAAAACGGTTCAGGAAATATCGCTGGATCTGGGACAGAACTACACCCTTTCCGGATTTACGTATACGCCCGATCAGAACCGCTGGGGAGGAGGCGT
>CAJMSX010000099.1 GCA_905216195.1 uncultured bacterium | reverse complement strand
TTCTAAAATAGCCATATTCAGCATTGCCGATTATGCGTGGAACCCTCCGGCCTATCAACCCGCCCTGGCCTGGGAAAAAGCGATTCAAACCCTTTTGCCCGAAGCTGCCGCGGCATTACGCACTTTCGTCGCCCACCATTCGGATCCGGGGAAAAACGGCCACAAATACCGGAGAGACGAATCGGTAGAGATAAAGCCTTCTATTTCTCAATTCCTGGCGGATTTCTCCGAGGGCCGGGTCAACCGGGAAGCTTTATCCCGCATAAAAACCGAATTTCTGAATATCCGTCAAGCTTCCACCCTCCTGGCCCGTACACCGGGAAACGCTCCCCTTATCCGGGAAATCGCCCCCTGGCTGGAACAGTCCGAAATCCTGGGCCAGGCAGGCCTTACCCTTACCGACCTGATCGAAGCTTACGACAAAAAAGACAATGCCGCTACCTGGGAACAATATACGAAATGGTTGCAATGGGAAAAGAAACGGATAGCCGTCGATAAAAAATACAACCGGAATCCTTATCAACCCGGTGTAAAATCAGGTTCTCTGGTGCTGCAGCCCTTCATCGATTCTGTCAGCCGCTCGATCGCTTCCGGTTTATACAACCGGTTAAGCGGACAGGCAAACAGCCCCCTAACTTACGGTTCTCCTTCCCTGTATACCGACATCGAACAGCTGAAAAATCTGAAAGTACGGACTGCCGGCAACAAAACGGAAATCTCTCCCGTACTCGAAGTCATTCGGATCCAGGGTGGACAATACATAGGTATCGCATTTCCGCTTCCCTTGCATCAGGGAAAGGCGGAATTTAATTTCAATCTACCGTCCGCTTCCAAATGGTGGAAACTGCAAACTTCCTCCGACAGTATACGGTGGGAAAATCTGCCTGTAACGGCTTCAAGTGCCGGAATCCAAGCAGACCTTCGCGACAGAACGGTAAAATACCTTCGTTTCACGAATATTTCCCGCGGAAAAAAAGAATTTTATCTGAAAAAATTCACTCTCGTCTCTGACGAGCTGGCCGAAGGCGAAACGAATCCGGCTGCCGCTCAGGACAGGAATCTGGCCAGCGCTTGCCGGCTGGATGCAGGACATGCACTCATGTTAAACAATCCCGCTCCGGAAAAATACACAACCGTGTATATTTTATCCGATCCTCAGGGAGCTTCCCTTTCCGTTTCATTGATGGGACCGGGAAACAACACCGACGAAAGGTGTAAAGTGTCTTCGCCTTTTATTTTCCTGGAATACCCGCAAAACACCCGGGCCCTTCAGATTATCCCCAACGGTACGGTATGGATATATGAAGTCATCTGGAAATAAAACCTCCCGGAAGCCGGTTACCTTTCAACAAGCAACCGGCTTCCGGCATAACACAGCGGGGATTTCCGCTTTATTTAAAATCCATGGTGTTCCGCCTGACCGGCCGAAACTTCGGCTTCTCCCGCTTTCCACTCCCGGTTGTAATTCCATTCGATACAGTTTTCATAGGTTTGGCTTCCCTTTTTGACGGCTGCTTTCAACGTATTGTTTCCTTTCCGTAACTTTACATTCCTGAAAATGTAATGCACTCCCGTATACCCTTTTTCGGGCTTTTTCAGACGTTGCCCGTTCACATACAATTCAGGTACTCCCACGTTCGAATAAACCGTAACCTCCGTTATCTGTTTTTCTCTTTCTTTCAAACGCCTTTGGGTAATATAAAGGACCGGATCCTTACTCCAATTCGCTTTATACCAAAAATAAGCGTCCTTCTTTATTTTCCGGTCGAAGGTAACCAAACCTTTCATATTGCGGGCTTCCACACCTCCCCGCTTCCACATAGGAACCGCAAAATCAAAGGTATTCCACAAATAAGAAGCGAGGATATAAGGATGAGCGGCAATCACTCCCCATTGGTATTCGTGGGTCCGGGTCTGAAAGCTTTCCGGATAAAATTCCTTCGTCCAATTCAGGGATTCACCCACATATTCGGTCTGATGGGCAATATTCGCATCCGCACCGTATTCGGTCAACATGAGTTTCATATCGGGGAAATGTTTCTCCAAGCCTTCGACCCAGGGTACGATATCCTGAATCCTTTTCTCATACCATCCGAAATAACGGTTCATTCCCTGAATATCGGCATTCAAATTCACCGGATGCTCCATGGTCCCGTAACCGTTTACCGAAGCCGTATATCGGGTAGGGTCCTCACTTTTGGCCAGATCATGCAGCTCAGCGGTCAACGCCCGGGTATAGGAATGAGGAGCATACACCTCATTGTGCAGTCCCCATACATAAATGGAAGGATGATTGAAATTCTGACGAATCAGTTCCTTCAACTGTTCTTTCGCATTGGGTGCTTCTTCTGTGCTGACCCGGTTTACCCAAGGGATTTCCGCCCATACGATCAATCCCAGACTATCACAGCGAGAATATATATAGTCCGACTGCTGATAATGAGCGAAACGAACGGTAGTGGCACCGATATCCATCATCACGTTCAGATCCGCCTCATGGTGTTCGTTACCCAAAGCACTTCCGAGTCCCCACCAATCCTGATGACGCGTTACTCCGTACATGGGATATTTTTTCCCGTTCAGGAAAAAACCTTTTCCGGCTATTATTTCAAAATTCCGTAGCCCCAACGGTTGAGCAATTTCATCCAGCAAAGTTTCTCCTTTTTTAAGACGAATCACCAGACGATACAGATAAGGATCCGTCCTGCCCTGCCACAGATGAGGATTTTTCAATTGAAAATCCTGGACAAAAAGCTGCCGTCCCTGAGGCGAAACCTCTACTTCCCGTTGCTCACGGGCGAATAAATGGCCTTCCGCATCGTACACCGCCGTCTCGAGTTCTACCGCTTCGGCACGCCCACAGCGGTTTTCTAATTTCACCCGGACTTCGACTTCTGCGACAGTGGAAGATACCTTTTTCTGAACGACATATACCCCGGAAGAAGCACAATCCGTTACAGCGATATGGACAGGTTCGGTTACAATCAACCAGACGGGGCGATAAATGCCGCCGTATACCCCGAACAAATTATGATTGACAGGAATTACATCCGGACGGGAACCGTTATCCGCCCGGACTACAATCTCATTTTCTTCTCCATATTTCAATACGCCCAATAAATCGAAAGCAAAGGCCGAATATCCTCCCTTATGGTTTCCGACAAACTGCCCGTTCACGTATACGTCCGCCACTTGTCCCACTCCCTCGAACCGCAGAAAAACACGTTTCTCCTTCCAAGCGGGCTCGGCATATAATTTTTTACGGTAATAGGCAGGACCGGCATAAAAATCATTATGCCTGACTTGCATATCCCGGGCATTCCAGGTATGAGGGAGTTTCACTTTTTCCCAGCCTTTTTCCCACAAGACCCGGAAACGCAAAGGGTCTTCGGTAAAAGGTCCTTTTTTAAATTCCCAGCCTTCGGTAAAAGCCCGGGTTATCCTTCCCTGTGCCACCACACTTCCACACAGGCATAAACTGAGGACGATTATCGTCCATCTCTTTTTACACATTACGACTTTGTATTTTAAAACTCCCTCCTCCTTTTACGGAAATCTTCCTCCGCCACTTCCGTTTCCCCTCTTCCGTCCGGTTTGCCCCGGCCCTGCACTCTCCCTTTTATTTTTTTCTTTCCCCCAACAACCCTTGTCCTATCTTTCTGACTATTTATGAGGTTCCCATTTGATTTCCTCCACCCCCGCATCGTGGGCCACTTTTCGGGATAAAACGAACAGGTAATCCGATAACCGATTTATATATCGGATGATCAGTTGGTCCACCTCGTAGGCCGCGCTCATATCCATAATACGTCTTTCAGCCCTGCGACATACCGTCCGGGCAATGTGACAAAACGAAACCGCCTGATCTCCTCCCGGCAGCACGAAACTAGTCAAAGGCGGTAATTCTTCGTCCATCCGGTCGATGGCTTTTTCCAAACATAAAAGGTCTTCCTCACTGACCCCCAACCGGATATTCAGATCCTTTACCGAAGTGTCGGTAGCCAGATTTCCTCCGACAAAAAATAAAATATCCTGAATCCGTACAATATCCGCCGCCGCCCGGGCATCTATCGGATAAGCCCGGATCATTCCCAGAAAACTGTTCAGTTCATCTATCGTGCCGTAAGCCTCCA
>CAJMSX010000098.1 GCA_905216195.1 uncultured bacterium | reverse complement strand
CACTACCCCGACCTTATCAATCCCCGTCAAACGAATCACCGCAGGGAAAGACATAACTTTCCGGCTCACCCATTCCACCGGAACGATCTTATCCCCGTAACTGGACATCAGTCGTATGGCTTCGGGACATTTCCGTTTATGCACCGTTACTTTTCCTCCTATACTCATCCCTACTACATCATCCCCCGGAATCGGATTACAACAAGGAGAAATGACGATATCCGCATGCTGTTCTTCTTCCCGTTTCCCATTTTTATTCTTTCTATCGTCTCCGTCTCTATCGTTCCACAGGAATTGCAGCTTCCAATATTTCATAAACCGGTTCTCTTCTTTCTTTTTCAGTTCCTTCACAATCCTTTCCCGGGGAATAATATTGCGGTATAAAGCCACGTAAAAGTCTTCTTTGGTGCTATACTTAAACAAAGCAAGCATCTTTTTCAAAGGTTCGGCCGGAGAAGGCATTTTCAATTCTTTCACCATATTTTCGAACATCAAACTGCCCTGACGTACCGCTTCTTTACGCTCTTTTTTAAAAAAGCCGTCTATGTGATTTTTTGCTTTGGCTGTCACGATAAATTCCAGCCATTCTTTCTGGGGTTTCTGTTTATCGCTGGTCAGAATTTCCACCTGGTCGCCGCTCTGCAATTTTTGACTCATAGGCACCAGTTTATGGTTTACCTTAGCGCCGATACAAGTGTTTCCGATTTCCGAGTGAATATCATAAGCAAAATCCAGAGCGGTCGCCCCTTTAGGGAGGGTTTTCATATGTCCTTTCGGAGTAAACACCCGAATTTCCTTAGCGAAAAGATTCAGCTTGAACTCGTCGAGAAATTCCAACGCATTCGAGTCGGGTTGCTCCAGCATTTCCTTGATCCCCGCCAGCCATTTATCCAATTCAGAATTTCCTTCTCCTCCTTCACTCTTGTATTTCCAATGAGCCGCCAAACCTTTTTCGGCAATCTCATCCATACGCTCGGAACGGATCTGCACTTCAAACCATTGCCCTCCGGGCCCCATCACCGTCAGGTGCAGCGCCTCATATCCGTTGGCTTTAGGAGTACTTACCCAATCCCGGATCCGTTCGGGCTTCGGACTATATAAATCCGTAATCAAAGAATATATATTCCAACATTGCCATTTTTCAGGTTGTCCCGGTTTCGGCTGAAACACGATACGAACGGCCAATAAATCGTATATTTCATCAAAGCTGATATTCCGTTTCTGCATCTTCAACCACACCGAATACACACTTTTCGTACGGGCTGTGATCGTATAGGTATAGGCATTTTTATCCAGGTTATCGCGTATCGGTTCGATAAATTTTTCGAAGGAACCCGAGAATTCGCGGTGATACGCTTCAATCTTTTTTTCGATCACTTCATATTCTTCCGGGTGCTCGTACTTCAGGCTCAAATCTTCCAACTCCGTCTTAATGGCATGCAATCCCATGCGGTGAGCCAAAGGTGCATAGATATAAAGCGTTTCACTGGCGATTTTTACCTGTTTATGCTCGGGCATAGAAGATAAGGTGCGCATGTTGTGGAGCCGGTCTGCAATCTTGATTAAAATCACCCGCACATCGTCCGCCAAAGTAAGAATCATCTTGCGGAAACTCTCCGCCTGCTTACTGCTGTCCGACCCCATTACTTCCCGGATTTTAGTCAGTCCGTCGACCAAAGAGGCAATTTTCGGCCCGAACAGATTGGCAATGTCTTCCACCGTATAATCCGTGTCTTCAACCACATCGTGCAACAAGGCCGCTACTACCGATTTGGTACGTAATCCGATTTCCTTAGCCGTGATCTTGGCCACGGCAATGGGATGAAGAATATAAGGCTCACCGGAACGGCGTTTCATTCCTTTATGAGCGTCGTTTGCAAATTCGAAAGCCTGCCGGATCATTTGTTTATTTTCTTTCGTCGTACCGGGACGCAAAGAATTTAGCAAATCTTCAAAAGCATTTTTTATCAATTCCTGATCTGTCATGTTTTCCCATTTAATTATACAGAAGATCGCTGTACGACCGGAGCCCTCTCTTCTTTTCCCAGGGCCTCCTTCCAAAAATCACCGTCAAGCTTCCCCAAAGATAAAAATTATTTTCGTTTCTTCAGGACATACCCGGTAAAGTCCTGAAAATTTTTGTCGGTTAGCGGTCCAAAATATCCAGGTGTTCCGCCACGATCTCCCGACCCAGAAAAACACCCGCCATACGTCCGAATAATTCAGGTTTTTCCGTAGTAAAATACCGGATTTCTTTCCCCCTCGAAATTTCTCTCTCCATTTCCGGATGTCTCAGCAGATAATTCCGAAGACTCCGGGCCACAATAGGGCCCTGTTCGATGATTCTTACGTAAGCAGGCATATAAGCCGCTATACGCTCCCGGAGAAGCGGATAATGTGTACACCCGAGAATCACGGTGTCCACTTCCGAATCCCTTTTCCACAGCTCATCGATGTATTTCTGAATAAAATAATCGGTACCTTCCCCTGCCAGTTCTCCGTTTTCCACTAGGGGAACCCACAGCGGACAAGCCACCTGTGTAATCTGCCAATGTGTCCCCCCGTATAACTTTTCGATCTCCAGAGGATACGAGCAAGAAGCCACCGTTCCCCGGGTAGCCAATATCCCTACATGCCCGTTACGCGTATAAGCCGCCAGGGCTTCCACACTCGGACGGATCACCCCCAATACCCTGCGCCGGGAATCTATAACCGGCAAATCTCTTTGTTGGATCGTTCGCAAGGCTTTTGCCGAAGCCGTATTACAAGCCAGGATAACCAGGCGGCAACCCAATCCGAACAACCTCCGGACAGCCTCCAGGGTATATTCGTAAACGACCTCGAACGAACGGGTTCCATAAGGAGTCCGGGCATTGTCCCCCAAATAGATATAATCGTACTCGGGTAATTCCTTTACGATCTCTTTCAAAATGGTCAAACCGCCGTAACCCGAGTCAAAAACCCCGATCGGGCATTTTGCAGCATCCGGCTGATGCAGTAATGTCTCCTTCATTATTTCTCACTTAAAAACTACCCGTCCCCACCCCCAAACAAAAATAGCCGCCTGTGGCAGGCGGCCTTCTTTTTTAAGAATCCGTTTATTGTATTCCTAATTTCTTTTTTACCAAAGGCAATACGTCTTCAGCAGATTCGGCAACAAAAATTACGCCCCCGGTGCTGACATCGAAAATGTAAGTAAAACCGTTTTCTTTACCCACCGCCTGAATGGCATTTTTCGCTTTGGTGATTACCGGTTCCATCAAATCTACCCGGGCTTTTTCCAGTTCTCCCATCGCTATTTCTTCAAATTTCTGGGAACGCTGACTCAACTCATTAATTTCCTGTTGTTTAGAAGAACGGATAATATCGGAATAAGTTTTCTCATTTTGGGTATATTCCATAACCAGTTTCTGGAGTTGTTCCCGCAGAGACTGCATTTCTTTCTGTACTTCGTCCTGTTTAGTCTGCATAGCTTTACGGGCCTGAGCCATTTCCGGCATAGCTTCCAACAATTTACCTCCATCGATATGTCCCAATTTTACAGTCTTTTGTTGTGCGGACACACTTAAGGCAATCATCATGAATGCCGCCATTACAAACCATTTCATTGTATTCTTCATTCTATTCATTTTTAAATTATCTATATAATTTCGAACTCTCATTCTGTCCTATCGCCTTTTCGGCCTCTATTTCAGGACAAAAATAATAAAATAATTACTCTTTTCAATTGAAAACCGGAAATTGAAAAGCAAAAATTATTCATAAACTTCGCTATTAAGTCTAAAAACGCTTTTTTTACGCTTTATATTCTCTCTTTCATTAGAATTGCTGGCCCAATACAAAATGGAATTGTGAGCCTGCAGCCCCCGGACGTCCCGGAACTTCGTCGAACCCGTAACCCCAGTCGATTCCCAATAAACCGAACATCGGTAAAAATACCCGTAACCCCACACCGGCAGAACGATACAAATTGAAAGGTTCGAAATCTTTCAGTTCATACCAGGAATTACCCGCTTCCAGGAATCCCAAAGCATAAATCGTCGCCGATTGGGCCAAGGAAATCGGATAACGGACTTCCATCGTCCACTTGGAATACATGCTGGCGTCCGCCGCATCCGGCGCAATGAAATTCGAACCGGCATTGGTCAGGGAACCGTTCTGATATCCCCTCAGTCCGATGTAATCCCGACCGTATAAACTATATCCCGACATCCCGTCACCTCCCATTTCAAATCCTTCGAAAGGCGAACGCTTGTGTTTATTGTAATAACCCAAATATCCGTACTGCACACCGGCATACAATACCAGTTTTTCCCGTCTGTCCAAAGGCATAAAGACTTTCCCCTCGAATTTCCATTTGTGGTATTCGATCCATCTGTAACGGTACTTATCTTTCAGATTCGTCCTGCCGTAATCTATCCCGTCCACCAGGGAATAGGGCGGGGTAAACGACAATCCCAACGAAAAATCACTTCCCTTACGGGTATACAACGGATTATCGATAGAACTCCGCTTGATTTGCAAGGCGATGGCAAAATTATTCGAACTTCCGTTACTGATGATGTAATATGGCCAATTCTTCAGCCGATACCGTTGATAGGACAATTCCGTATACATGGTGAAAAAATCATCCGGCCATTTAATTCGCCTTCCCAAGCCTACACTCATACCGAAAGTGGTCATCAACTGCCCAGTATCGTAACGGTCTTTGGCACTATTCACATAATAAGAATGATTATAATAACTGGAGGAATAACCGGTCTGACGGGAATAATAAGCCGAAATACTCAACGAATTCGGTTTTTTCCCACCCAGCCAGGGTTCGAGGAAAGATACACTGAAAGAGGTGTAATATTTCCCGTTCGTCTGGGCTTTCAGGCTGAGCGTCTGCCCATCTCCCTGCGGCAACGGACGATAAGACTCCCAATTGAAGATATTGCGGATGGAAAAATTGGTAAAAGTCAGCCCGACAGA
>CAJMSX010000097.1 GCA_905216195.1 uncultured bacterium | reverse complement strand
GAAATAAAATACCATACCAACGTTTCTTATAAAGGGTCAGTAATTTTTAAACCGTTGGGCGAGGGTGGAGGTTTTCCACCCTCGTTTTATTTTTCACCTTCTTTTTTTCCGGAAAACCGGCCGATAAGAGAGGATTTTCCATGTCCGGAAAAAATTCCCTTCGGGAAAAGATTAAACCTGAGCAGCCTGTTGAACTTCACGCATAACACGCAGGAAATTCAGGCTCCAGATTTTGGCCAGTTCTTCTTCCGTATACCCTCTTTTCAATAATTCCACCGTTATATTTTTGAGTTGGGAAGCGTCGTCGCAATCTTTTACACCGCCGCCTCCGTCAAAATCAGTTCCGATGCCGACATGATCGATTCCGACCAGTTTGACGGCATAGTCGATATGATCGGCTACGTCTTTTACGCCGGCTTGTCCGTTTTCTTTCAGATAGGTCCGGAATACAGCGATCTGAATCACTCCCCCGTTCTTTTTAAGGGCCAGGAGTTGTTGATCCGTGAGGTTGCGGGGATGATTACACAGGGCTTTTACGGAAGAATGGGAAGCGATAACCGGTACCTTGGTTTCTTCCAATACATCGTAGAAAGCTTTTTCCGAAATATGAGAAACATCTACCATGACTCCGCAACGGTTCATTTCCCGTACGACTCCCCGTCCGAAGTCGCTCAATCCGTTATGCTCCGCGATGGTGTCCGTAGAAGAATCGCAAATGTCGTTATTACGCGTATGACTCAAGGTAATGTAATTGACTCCCCGGTCCCTGAACCGTTTGATATTCGCCAGGTCTTTACCGATAGCAAAGCCGTTTTCTATACCAATGTATATGGCTCTTTTCCCGGCTTTTTTCAAACGCAGCAGATCGTCGGGCTTTGTAGCGATACCGGCCTGATCCGGGTTTCTCCCGACTTGTGCGTATATCGAATCGATCGTGCGGAAGGTCCGGGCCGTTACGATAGGGTAAATCGAATCCGTCCGGGGACTTTGCCACACAAAAGCGGCAAAAAAGGTACCGTCTAACAATCCTTCTTTCATTTTTACCAGATCGACCTGAAGCAGAGAGTCCTTTTTTCCGATATCCACCCGTCTTCGCTTACTTAAAAAGGCCATAGGCGTGTCGTTATGGGTATCGATCGAAGTGATCCTACTGTGAATTTTTACGGCTTTTTTCATCCATTGTTCGTCCGTTTGCGGACCGGAACAACTCAAAGCTACCAGGGCAAGAAGAATGAAACTTTTCATAGAATTGTAATTAAAAACAAATTGTTATAAATGGGTGTAAATATATACTATTTATAACGAATATTAGTTTTTAATAAGATTTTATCATAATTTTAACGGGCCTGTAGAATAAAGATGGCCGGTTTTTTATCGATTTCCGGGGTGTGCTGTTTCCATTCCTGTATGCTCAGGGTTCGGATGTATTCCTTTTCGGTCGTGAGATCACAGGCAATACAGAGTAGGGTATGGGGAGAGAGTACGGTGAGCATCTCCCGGAATAATTTCAGATTCCTGTAAGGAGTTTCGATAAAGATTTGGGTCCGGCGCTCCTGAGCCGATTGTCTTTCGAAATTTTTCAGTGCCCAGCTTCTTTCCTGCGGTTTAACCGGCAAATATCCGTTGAAAGAAAAATTCTGGCCGTTACAACCGGAAGCGATCAGGGCCAGAAGAATGGAAGAAGGGCCCACCAAAGGCACGACCGCATAATGATTCCGATGAGCGAGAGCTACCAGTTCCGCTCCGGGATCGGCTATCCCGGGGCAGCCGGCTTCTGAAATTATACCGATATCGTTGTCTTTTAAATAAGGGAGAAAAGAGTCTATCTCCTGCGGGTCGGAATGTTCGTTCAGCTCTAAAAAGACCAGCTCGTCCAATGGAAGGTTCTTATCGATTTTTTTGAGGTAACGCCGGGTATTTTTGGGATTTTCACTGGCGAATACCCGTATTTTCTTTATACATTCCAATACTTCTGCCGGAATTACGCTTCCGAGATTACATTCTCCCAAAACATTCGGTATCAGAATCAGTCTGCCCATATTCAGTTCTTTCCGGCAAAAGTAGAAAAGAGTTTATAAAGTTCATAATTTTTAAAAGAGGGAATTTCAAAATCCGTTGAATATCCTCTTTTTAAATCAGAAAATAACCCGTATCCTCCGGTAGTCTGCCATGCTTCGGCTGCCGGAAAAAAATAGTTGAAATAAAATAAATGATATTTATTTGCAAATGCAAATTATTATTATTTAATTTGTACGTAAAACGGTGGAAAATGTGCATACAAAATAAGATTAAAGCAGCGGGTCTAAAGGTAACTCCTCAGCGTAAACTGATTTATGAAATCATGCAGGAACTCGGACACAGTTCCATAGATGAATTAATTGCCCGAGTAAAAATGCGGAATGCGGATATGACGGTTTCAACCGTATATCGTATTGTGGATTCATTTTATCAGGTTGGACTACTTTCGAAGTTTATCGATCCTTCTGGTAAAACGATTTTTGATATCCGCGTTGGAGACCATCACCATATTTTTACGGCTGAGGATACGATTAAAGACCTGGAAGACGATCAGTTGACGGAAATGATCCGTCAACGTTTGACGGCAAAGATTCCCGTCCATGAGGAAATCGACCGGATTTCCATACATATAATAACCAAACTTAATACAAACCAAGATGGAAAAGAAAAGACTGACATCGGAAAACGGCCGCCCTATAGCGGATAACCAAAACATACAGACGGCGGGCGTAGGCGGCCCGGCCGTTTTGCAGGATCCCTGGTTTATGGAAAAACTCGCCCATTTCGACCGGGAAGTGATTCCGGAACGGCGTATGCATGCCAAAGGCTCCGGAGCTTACGGTACTTTTACAGTTACCCATGACATTACGAAATATACCCGTGCTTCGGTTTTTGCTGAAATAGGCAAGAAAACGGATTGCTTCGTCCGTTTTTCCACAGTAGCCGGCGAGCGCGGGGCTGCCGATGCGGAACGGGATATCCGAGGGTTTGCGATGAAGTTTTATACGGATGAAGGCAATTGGGATCTGGTGGGCAACAATACGCCGGTCTTTTTCCTGCGCGATCCCCTGAAGTTCCCGGACCTGAATCATGCGGTGAAACGTGATCCGCGTACCAACATGCGCAGTGCGAACAACAATTGGGATTTCTGGACGCTGCTTCCCGAAGCTTTGCATCAGGTAACCATTACCATGAGCGACCGGGGAATTCCGGCTTCGTACCGCTACATGCACGGTTTCGGTAGTCACACCTATAGTTTCTACAACAAAAATAACGAGCGGATATGGGTAAAATTTCATCTGGAAACGCTACAGGGGATTCGGAATCTGACCGATGCGGAGGCAGAAGCTATCGTGGCCCGCGACCGGGAATCCCATCAAAGAGATCTTTATGAGGCCATCGAAAGGGGAGATTTCCCGCGTTGGAAGATGCGGATACAGTTGATGACCGAAGAGCAGGCCCGTACTTACTCCATCAATCCGTTTGACTTGACGAAGGTGTGGTACCACAAAGATTTTCCGTTGCAGGATGTCGGTATCCTCGAATTGAACCGCAACCCGGAAAATTACTATGCTGAGGTGGAACAATCTGCCTTCAATCCCCTGAATGTCGTAGAAGGCATCGGTTTTTCACCGGACAAGATGTTACAGGGACGCTTGTTTTCCTATGGAGATGCCCAACGTTACCGTTTGGGAGTAAACCACAACGAAATTCCGGTGAATCGGCCGCGTTGCCCCTTCCATGCTTTCCACCGCGACGGCATGATGCGGACGGATGGTAATTACGGTGCTGCTAAAGGATATGAGCCCAATAGTTACGGAGAATGGCAGGACGATCCGGCCAAAAAGGAACCGCCCTTGAAATCGACGGGTGATGTATTCAATTACGAAGAGCGCGAATACGACCGGGATTATTTTACCCAGCCGGGCTTGCTTTTTCGCCTGATGACCCCGGGACAACAACAGGCTTTGTTCGGGAATACCGCCCGGGCGATGGGAAATGCGGAGTTGTTTATCAAACAGCGTCATGTGCGGAATTGCTCGTATGCCGACCAAGCGTACGGCCGGGGTGTGGCCGAGGCATTGGGAATTTCTTTCGATGAAGCTTTGAAAGCGGAAGATCCGGCTCATCCGGCCTGGGATCCCAGAAACAAATAAAAAAATACGCGAAAAAACAAAGGGCGTCGGTCATCTGAAATAAGGAATGCCGACGCTCTTTTTCATAGGATGAACCGGGAAGGGCTTTCAGGGGAATTTAAAGGGTAAAGCGATTGGTTAATCTCCCCTTTTTTATTACCTTTGTTATCTTAATCAAAGCGGATTATAACTATGAAATTAACGGTTTTAGGCAGCGGAACTTCCCAGGGAATACCGGTTATTGCCTGCGATTGTGAGGTGTGTGCTTCCTCCGATAAGCGGGATAAAAGATTGAGATGTTCGGCTTTATTGGAAATCGACGGGAAAAATATCGTTATCGATGCCGGACCGGATTTTCGGTATCAGATGTTACGGGCGGGAGTGAGAGATATCCGGGCTATTTTATTAACCCACGAACACAAAGACCACATCGGCGGCTTGGACGATGTCAGGGCTTTCAACTGGGTAAAACACGGACCTATAGACGTATATGCGAATTTGAGGACCAAAGAGGTGGTTTTTAAAGACTATTCCTATGCTTTTTCCGAATATCGTTACCCCGGCGTACCGGAAATCAATATGCACGTGATCGGTCATCGCCCCTTTCAAATCGATGAAATTGAAATCATACCTATCCCGGTAATGCATCATAAATTACCGGTTACGGGCTTTCGTATCGGAAATTTCGCTTACCTGACGGATGCCAACGCTATTCCGGAAAATTCCATGGAAAAACTGGACGGTATCGAATATTTGGTTATAAACGCTTTACGAAAAGAAAGTCATTTGTCTCATTTCACCTTGGCTCAAGCCGTGGAAGTGGCCCGGACATTGAAGGTGAAGCAGGCCTGGTTGACGCATGTGGGACATCAGATGGGGTTGGCGCGGGAAGTCGAGACCGAATTACCGCCTCATATTCACCTGGCATACGAT
>CAJMSX010000096.1 GCA_905216195.1 uncultured bacterium | reverse complement strand
TATAAGGTGTAAGCAAATCCTGCGTCCCGTCGTCTCCCGCTTCTTCCGCCAGACAGAGAATACTACGTTCCTGACGGATCAATACCGACAAATTTTCCAGAATAGCTTCCAGACATTTATCCCCATCCGAAACATTTTCTACCGGTTTAATAGAAGCCGCCTTCGCATAAGCGGCATAAGAATGCAGAGGAGTATGCCCCAAAGTCAGCACTCTTTCAGCCAGTTCGTCCACCTTCTCCACGGCATCGTTATATAATTCCTCGAATTTTGCATGCAAAACAAAAAAACGGTTTCCTTTTACATTCCAGTGAAATCCTCTCAGATTCTGATAATACATCTGGAAATTGGCCAGCAATTCATTCAGCCCTTCAGCAACTCTTGCAGATTTTTCTGCGTTCAATCCGATAACATCAATTGTCTTCATATCATTCTGTATTTATTGGTTTATATTTATTTTCTTTTTCTGATACAAATATAAGCCAATCCAAAATATAAATCAAATCAATAATGTTTACGGTTTGATAAAAAATAACTATATTTATTGAAAATCAGCAAAATACTCATAAAGGTTGCGCTTTATTTTTTTGTATTTTTTTCAATCGGTAGAGGGGATCGGCACTCTGGAGTATTTTATTCTTTAACAAGATCGGATAAGCGGGATGTTTTTTCAAGAATCCGTCCACGGAATCGGCCGCTTGTTTCCCGCTATGTCCTCCCAGACAGGAAGAAATCCAGTTTTTCGGGAAGAAAATATCTCCTGTACGCTGCACGTCTTGCAGGACTTCCAGGGCCGGCCGAATGTATTTCAAAGCCTGTTGTTGCCGCAAAGGATGGTTTAAATAGGACAAAACGGAAGCTGTCCAGGGTTCGATCCGCCGGTTTTCTGCTTTTAACAACGAACGAAATAAGGAATCCCGGGCACTTTCAAGAGGAGTGATCGCTCTGGCAATGTATTGAAACTCCCTCAAGCGGTCCGGATTGCTGATTCGGCTTTCCTGGGTTTTTTCGATATAACTCCAGCGGTCGGGCAAACGGACGCCCAGTTCGAAAGCCATCTTCCTGTAATCACTTTCATTCAGATAGAGTCCTTCGAAAGGTTGTTGTTCTTTCCAGATCCGGTAAACGGTTTCTATGCTTTCGGGCGTATTGAAAATGTTCAGTAACGTCCGGAAGGCGGTTTGCCGGAACTCTCCGTTGCCGGCCGTACGACTGAGTTCCAGTAAAACTTTCTCCGCTGCGCGGACCTCGTCTTTACGGGTCTGGGGATGAGTACAAACGCGGGAGACATAGGAGGCCAAAACCGAATAAAGCTGTACTTGTTCTTCTTCTTTCAGTTGATGTAACAGGGCTCGCAGGAAATCGGCCACCGGGATCCTGCCGTTCAGGTAGTTTTCATTCAGCATCATCAGGACCGCCATGCGGATAAGCGGATCTTCAAACCGTTCCAGATGAGACAGGCAGTACTGCAACGTGGCCGTATCCGGGGCAAAATAGCCGTAGCTTTTTCCGTCACAACCCGGTAAAATATAATCGTAACGATTTCCTTCGGGAATTTCCGCCTGAGGCCCGGACAAATCAACTTCCACCTTCTTCAGACTATCCCCTTTTATCAGCAGGAGTCCTATCGTTTGCGGCCAATATAAACCGCGGCCGAAAGGGTCTGTCTGTACCAGGAGACTCTGTTTTCCGGTTCGTTTTACCCGGATTTCCGGCATTCCCTTTTCATTTACCCACACCCGGCTCCAGGTTTTCAGGTCCGCAGGGGTATACCGGTCCAGTATCCCGATCAGCCCTTCCCAATCGGCATTCCCGTAAGCATAAGTGTTCAAATATTCCCGTATTCCTTGCTGAAAGGCCTTTTCCCCCATCAATTCCGTCAGCATCCTCATGACGATGGGGGCTTTATTGTAAACGATCTGACCGTATATCAATCCCGCCTGATTCAGATTCTCCAGCGGTTGTTTGATGGCTGTACTGCCGACCGTCCGGTCTTCCGAATAAGCGGAGGCATAGAAACTCTTCAGGGCGTTCAGTTCGTGATCGATAGAAGGAAACAAAGGTTCTACCATCCGGGCTGCAAAATAGTTGGCGAATACCTCTTTGGTCCACACATCATCGAACCATTTCATCGTTACATAATCTCCGAACCACATATGGGCGGTTTCGTGAGCGATCAGCTCGGCCCGGCCTAATTGCTCGCCCAGGGTCGGATTTTCGGACAGGAACATGCGCTTATCGTTATAAAGCGTAGCTCCTGTATGCTCCATTCCTCCGAACTGAAACCCCGGCAAAATGATCAAATCGTATTTAGCAAAAGGATAGGGAATCCCCGTATATTTTTCCATCCAGTCCAAAGCGGCGAATACCTGGTCGGCGATCACCGGTAACTGGGCCAGTTTTTGGGGATCGGATTCCCGGTGAAAAGCGGATATCTCCCGGTCGCCCCGGCTATAAGTCACCTGTTGAAAACGTCCGGCCACAAAAGAAAACAAATAGGTGCTCAAAGGTTCCGTTTCGGCAAAAACCATACGGCAGCGCCCGTTCATCCTCACCAACTCCCGGCGGGGAGCATTCGATACGGCCGTCCAGTTTTCCGGTAATTCCAGCGTGAGCCTAAACCGGGCTTTCAAATCGGGCTGGTCAAAGCAAGGGAAAACCGTCCTGGCCCGGTCGGGAACAAACAAAGTATATAAATAATCTGCATTCCGGTTCAAAGATTGTTCCCCCGCCGCAAAGCTGAGATAAATCCGGTTAATTCCCGCAACGGTTTCTGCCGACGGTATAACCAAATGTTCGTTTCCAAAACGGTAATCCGAAACCCGGTCATTCACTTTTACTTCGCGGATATTTTCCGGATCTTCCCGAAAATCCAGCACGATCCGACCGGGTTTTTCCAAAATGAAGGATAATTGCAGTATCCCTTCCACCCGTTCCGTTCGCAAGGAAGGAATACGAAACAGAAGATCATATTTTACCTCCGATAAAGTCGACTTGCGGTATGCCGCCAACTCCCGGCTGACCCCACTAACCGCCACGTCCTGTTGGGCCGGCCGGCAACCGCCTAACAAAAGCAAACTGCATATTCCCCAACAGACTATTCCGTATTTCATCATAAGAACCGTTTAGATCACACCCTGTATTTTCCAATAGGACAAATATAATGAAAAAACACCCCCTACAAGGAAATTTCGTCCGAAGGAAACCGATTTTTCCCATTTTACCTTCCCTTAAAAATGGCAAGGGCCGTTTTATTTTTCGGATAAAACGGCCCTTCTGTTCAGGTAACCTTAAATAAGAATCGTTTCTAAATTTTACTGTTTCAATATTTCCGGCATTTCCCTGCCCAGGAGATATTTATAGTAAAACTTATAATCATCGTTCCGCTGGTGTACGCCTTTTTTACCGCCCCAGCCATGACGCTGTCCCGGATAAAGCATAAATTCGAATTCTTTATTCAAATCTTGTAATTTATCCACCAACTGTATGCTGTTTTGCATATGTACATTGTCGTCCATAGTGCCGTGTACAATCCGAAGCATGGATTTTTCACCGCCTTTGTATTTATCCGCATGCGTCATTACCGAATTGAACTTATACCCTTCCGGGTTATCTACGGGCCGGTCCATATACCTTTCCGTATAATGAGAGTCATACAAGGCCCAATCCATTACCCCGTAATTTGCAATTCCGTAATTGAAATAATCGGAACCGAATGTCAACGCAAAGGCTGTAATATACCCCCCGTAACTACCTCCGGTAATAGCGATCTTTTCCCGGTCGACGAAAGGTTGTTCATATAATTTCTTTACCCAGGCGATGTAATCTTCCATCTCCCATTTTCCCAGATTCCGATGCAGGTAATTCATCCCTTTTTTACCGCATTTACCCGATCCCCGGTGATCGATGGAAATCTGAATCACCCCTTCCTTCGCCCACCACTGATTGCGCCCGATGCCTTTCCAGGTGTCGCTTACCGTACCGGCATTGGGTCCTCCGTAAATACTGATCAACACCGGATACTTTTTCCCCGGTTCGATGTGAGTGGGCCAGGTAACACAAGCCGGCAAATCGAATCCGTCACTGGTTTTCATCCACAATATTTCCGGTAAAGCCAACCGATAAGCATCGAAATCCGGACCTTTACTATCTGCCAGCTCTTTTACTTTTCCGGTCTTTACATTCACCAGGGCCATACGCGTAGGCGTACTTACATTGGAATAAAAGGTGATAAATTGTTTATTATCGGGAGACAACTGTATGCCGGAATGGTTGTAATCGCCGAAAGTAAGCCGTTTTTGACCGCTCCCGTCGAATTTTACCTGGTAGAAATCGTTCCGGGTGGAGATTTCCCCTTTGGAAGTAAAATAAATGGTTTTCGAAGGCTGATCCACCTTTACAATGGAAGTTCCCCACATCGGCCCGTGAGTAACCTTATTTTTCAGACTACCGTCAGCGTTGTGGTAATAGATTTGTTCCCAACCGTCATAATCCCGGATCATGAGGAAACCGTCCGGCAGTTGTTCGATCCCGGCGATCCAATCGATCCAGGTCGGTTGTTTTTCATCGTATATTTCTTTTTTAGAACCGTCTGCCGGATTTACTTCATATAATTTCAGGTTATTCTGATCCCGGTTCATCCATTGTACCAACAGATTGCTCCCGTCTTGCCGCCAAAAAGGCTTTCCGAAATACTGGTCGTCTTTCTCGTTAAAATCGGCCCATACCACTTTCCCGTCTTCCACCGCGACCAGACCGACTTTCACCTCAGGATTCGGATCCCCGGCTTTCGGATAACGGGTTCTTTCCAGAAATCCATGTTGCCCTTTGGAATTATAAATCGGAAACATCGGCACTTTCGTGTCATCACTCCGGAAAAAAGCCAATTTTTTGCTGTCAGGCGACCACCAGAAAGCCCGGTAACGGGAGCCCCGACCTAAAATCTCCTCATAATACACCCAGGAAGCCCAGCCGTTCAAAATCAAATCCGAACCGTCGAAAGTATATTGTTTCTCCTGGCCGTCTTCCAACCGGATGGCAAAAAGATTGTTATCCCGGGTAAAAGCCACCCACTTCCCGTCGGGAGACAATTGCGG
>CAJMSX010000095.1 GCA_905216195.1 uncultured bacterium | reverse complement strand
GGAGTGGATATGATAAAAAGAAATAATTTTGCTTCATCAATCAAAAATAAAATTTTATGTGTCAGGCTACAGATAAACAAATCATAGAAGTACTGAAAATGGAAACGATTCCGGCATTAGGTTGTACGGAACCGGTTGCTTGTGCCTTAGCTTGTGCCCGATGTAAAGAAGAATTGGGTGGTGTTCCGGAACATATCGAAGTGTTCGTCAGTGGAAATATCTATAAGAACGGAATGGGAGTAGGTATTCCCGGTACCGGTATGACCGGACTGCCTATCGCCGCTGCTTTGGGTGCTGTTTGTGGAAAGACTGAATACGGCCTGGAAGTATTGAAGGAAGTTTCTGCTTGTAATAATTTGGCTGTTGCTAAATCTTTATTGGACAAGCAGGCTGTTGTTATCCATTTGAAAGAAGATGCTCCCGATAAATTGTATGCAGAAGCCATCTGTAAGAAAGGCAACGATACGGTAAAAACAGTGATTGTCCACGGACATACCAATATTATTCTGGTTGAAAAGAACGGGAAAGCAGTTTATCGTAAAGATTTTACGCCGGTAGCTGCCGAAAAGAGCGATCGTGCTGAATTAAGTATAGCCCGGATCTGGGAATTTATCCACCGGATCGACGTTGCAGAGATCGAGTTTGTATTGGAAGGTGCTGAAATGAACAAAGCGATTTCGGCTGAAGGTTTGAAGAGTGAATACGGTCTGCAGATCGGTAAGACCTTAAAAGAAAATATCGACAAAGGGTTGCTGGAAAACGACTTTTTGAACAATGCCCTGATTTGTGCCACCGCAGCTTCCGATGCCCGGATGGACGGTTGTGAAAAACCGGTGATGACTAATTCAGGTAGTGGAAATCAGGGAATTACGGTTTATCTTCCTGTTGTCGTGGCTGCCGAACAATTCGGTTGTTCCCGGGAGCAATTGATCCGGGCCCTGGCTTTGAGTAATCTGGTAGCTGCCCATATCCATTATTATATGGGACACCTTTCTGCTTTGTGTGGAATTCTGATTGCCGGCACGGGGGCTGCTTCGGCGATTACTTATCTGATGGGGGGAACCTACGAACAGGTAGTCAACACTATTAAGACTATGTGTTCCAACCTGACCGGAATGATGTGTGACGGAGCGAAACAAGGTTGTGCCCTGAAAGTATATTCCGGCGTTTCTGCTGCCGTACAGGCCGCTCTGTTATCCATGAAAGGAATCAAAACTCACAATGACGGTATTATTGAAGAAGATATTGAAAAAACGATCCGCAATGTCGGAATCATCGGTACCACCGGTATGGAACAGACCGATAAGACGATTCTGAACATTATGTGTCGGAAACAATAATAATTTTTCTCTACATACTATTCCCCGGAATTTTGGTGTTTTACAGACCACGATTCCGGGATTTTTTTATTTGATTTTCCCGGATTAATTCCAGATTCAATTTGTACACAACAAATTTAATATGTATCTTTGTTCCCTATTCTTACAAAGAGATAATCAAGTAGTTCGAATGTTAAAAAAAACGAACGATTAAAACAGTTATGTTTCGAATCTCTTTTCTTTTTCTGACTATTTTATAATCTTCACCTAATCAATCTTTTCAAAATTTATTCATTAACCTCCCGGCTGTTTTTTCATTACAAATTTAATCGTTCGTTTTTTTTGTAAGCATATTGCGGACAAATTTGTATGCTCAGTTCAAATTTTCAATATGTTCTGCATTTTATAATCTTATCTGTCATTCCAGGCGGAATTTTTCTTTTCAGTTTATTTCTTCTCTGGGTTGCCCCGAGTTCCTTTTTATGTTTGGACGTAAAAGAGTCTCCCGGTGGCGTCGCCGTGGGTTGCTACACGCGTAGGGTAACAGACCGGGCGTGAACCGGTACCCAATCCGGTGGGGAAACCCCCTAAGGCAACGCCGCTACGATGGTTCGGGAGCGGGAGTTCGATTCTCCCGGTAGCGACATGAGGCATTCAGTTAGCTGATTGCAAAAATATGGAATATTCGACCCTTGAAGTGAAAGAAATTTGCCATGTCCGTTTTCCGTGGAAACAGAAAAATAGTTTATCTTTGCTTTTGTAACAAAAACTCCGGCCAATGAATGCTCAGTTGAGAAAATTACCGATCGGTATACAGACTTTTGAAAATATACGTCGTGAAGGTTATGTCTATGTGGATAAGACGGCCCTGATCTATCGTCTGGTCACAACCGGAAAGCCCTATTTTCTTAGCCGTCCTCGGCGTTTCGGCAAGAGTCTTTTGCTTTCCACGCTGGAGTCTTATTTTGAGGGCAGGCGTGAACTGTTCGAAGGCTTGGCCATAGCTGATCTGGAAGAGGCCTGGCAGGAGTATCCGGTGTTGCATCTGGATCTGAATGCCGAGAAATATGATGCACCGGAGCAGTTGGGAGGTATTCTCAACCGTCATTTGAATCAGTGGGAAGACCGTTGGGGACGTGAAGAACGCGAGGAGAGTTTTTCCGACCGTTTTTCCGGCATAATCCGCCGCGCCTGCGAACAGACGGGGCAGCCGGTGGTAGTTTTGGTGGACGAATACGACAAACCTCTTTTGCAGGCTTTGCAGGATTCTTTTTTGCTGGAGGAATACCGCAAGACGCTGAAAGCCTTTTACGGGGTGTTGAAGAGCAGCGACCGTTACCTGCGTTTTGTATTCCTGACGGGGGTGACTAAGTTCTCCCAGGTGAGTGTGTTCAGCGATCTGAATCAGCTGACCGATATCAGTATGCTGCCTCAGTATGCCACGCTTTGCGGCCTTACGCACGGGGAACTGGAGCGTGATTTCAATCCCGAGATCGGTCGTCTGGAGGAGCAGGAAGGGGTGGACCGTGAGGAAATCCTGCGGCGCCTGACCCGTATGTACGACGGTTATCATTTCAGCGAAAACACGGAAGGGGTATTCAATCCTTTCAGTTTGCTGCATGTGTTGCAATACAGCCGTTTTGACAGCTATTGGTTTCAGACTGGAACGCCTACTTTTCTGGTGGAGTTGTTGCAGCATAGTGATTACGACCTTCGGGAACTGATCGAGGGTATTGAGGTGAAGGCCAGTGGTTTTTCGGAATACCGTGCCGATTCTGGCAATCCGGTCCCCCTGCTTTACCAGAGCGGTTATCTGACGATCAAGTCATACGATTCTAGGTTCCGTAATTATACGCTTTGTTTTCCTAACGAAGAGGTGGAATATGGTTTCATGAATTTCCTGGTGCCTTTCTATACCCAGGTAACGGACGACCGTACAGGTTTTTACATCGAGCGTTTTATCCGTGAGCTGGAAGCGGGAGATGTGGATGGTTTTATGGAGCGTCTTCGTGCCTTTTTTGCCGGTATCCCGTACGAACTCAACGATAAGACGGAGCGTCATTATCAGGTGATATTCTACATTGTTTTTACGCTGATGGGTCAGTTCTGCGATGCGGAGGTGCGCAGTTCCCGTGGCCGTGCCGATGCCGTGGTGAAGACGGGGAACTATATTTACATTTTTGAGTTCAAGCTCGGTGGCAGTGCCGATGCAGCCCTGGAACAGATCGATTCCCGCGGCTATCTGATCCCCTACACCGCCGATGGCCGCACCCTGGTCAGGGCAGGTGTCTCTTTCGATGCCGCCGCACGCAATATCGGGGAATGGAAAGTAAAACAGTAGGGCAGGTAGAACAACAAGGAAAGCAATTTTATTATAACATTTTTATAATGTAGTGGGGGCGTGGCTGTCATGTAACGGAAATTGAATTTCATGAGTGCGAATAATTATAAATGAAGGTGTTTATGCCTGAACATTTGGTTCCTTTTTGATCGGTGGCGTCGTTGGCTGGCAGATTTTTTACTTTATCCGGAAATACGACCGTTTTTGGTTTATCTGCTGGGGCACGAAGGCTGTCCGTCAGGAGGTGACGACACGCAATCCGTACAGCCGGATTATCTATACCGAATACCTGGAACTGAAACGACGCAAAAAACGATAATGATTCCCGGATGGAATTTTCCACCTACAGTCGTTGGCAACGAATCCCTGCGTGGGATTTTCAGCCTGCGGCTGTCAGCAACAAAATCCCTCGCGGGATTTCCTGCCTGCAACCGCCGGGAACAGAATCCCGGCCGGGAATTCATAGCCTGTGGCTGCCGGTTGGTTTTCCCGTGTGGAGACGACTTGCCGACGGCCGCAGGCTGTTTTTTTCTCTGAAAGGACGATATGCCGGGATGAACCGGCAACGAAGAGAGGGATATATAAACATCAATTAAAAAGGAGGTTATTATGATTGAATCTACCAATCTGAAAATGTTGCGGAACCTGGAGGCATTTCAGGTCTTTTCGGACATACTGGCTTTTCTTCAGGAGGAAGAGTCGGTGGAAGAACCCCTGCAAGGTCTGTGTGATGCATTTGCGGCGCGTTTGTCGGATTACGACACAGCCCTTGTTTCTGAACGCCGCAGCCGTTATACGGCTGAGTTGGCCCGTCTTGACGGGCAGCGCGATTATGTATTCCGTAGTTTTACCGCCCAGTTGAAGCTTTACCTGAGTTCTTTCGACTCCGGTCAGGTAAAGGCAGCCGAGGCGCTGCTGGCTTTGGTCGACAAGTATGGGCGTAATATCCCGTCGATGCCTTACCGTCAGGAAACCGGAGCGATCAGGAATCTGATACAGGACCTGGAGCTTGAAGCCAATGCCGCCCATATCCAAACGCTGTTTGCCGGGCATTGGGTGAGTGCCCTCCGTACGGCTAACGAACAGTTCGAGCAGACGATGCTCACCCGTTCGGACGCCACCTCCGAGGCCACACTGGGTGCCGCTAAAGCAGCCCGCGAGGCGGTACAGGCGGCTTTCGGGAAACTGTGTGAAATGATCGGTGCTCTTGCTGTGGTCAACGGTCCGGCCGACTACAGGCACATCACCGACCGCATCAACCAGCTGGTCAGCGAATCGCACGATGTGGCCGCCCGCCGTCATTCTCGCAGGAAATCCGGTGATGCCCCCGATCCCGATTCCCCTTCCGGCACTCCGGACACCCCGGATCCGTCGCCCGTGGAAGAATAACCTTATTAACCTTTCCCGGTCTGCCTTCCGCAGGCCGGGGAATTTTTTTGATATGTCAGGTTCAATAAAGCACTATCACTACTGTCCACTAAAAATGGACAAGGTTAAAAATTAAATAAATTCGGTTCACT
>CAJMSX010000094.1 GCA_905216195.1 uncultured bacterium | reverse complement strand
AATAACCTGATTATTTTGATATATTCGATAAAATACGGCAATAATGATGCCAATGTTTAATTTTTCCGGATTAAATTTTAGGTCGTTTCTATTCATTGGAACGACCTTGGGATGTATGCTCCTCTCGGGAAGCGGAACCGCTCAGATAGGACAAAAAGTATGTCCGGTGACGATTTATGATGCTTACAACCGCCCTTTGCAGCTTCCTTCACTGGGTAAAAAACACATCCTCCTTTTTTATGTAGATCCCGATCATCCCAGTCAAAATAAAGAGTTCAGAAATTATTTCAAGAAACATCCCTTTACGAATGAACATATCGATTCCTATGGAATCGTCAATTTAAAAGATGCACCTCTCCTGGCCAACGCCCTGTTGCGTTTTATGATCCGGAAAGAAATTGCCGGTACCCAAGCCTATGTTTATAATGATCCCGACCGTACCTTGAGCCGTGCCTGGAAATTGGGAGACGTGAACAATAAGTTCGTGGTGCTTTGGATCAATAAAGAAGGAGTCATCGAATTTTTTAAAGCCGGACAACTTACGCAAGAAGAAATCAAACAAGTACATGCTTTGATTGAAAAGTATAAAGACGGGGACCCGGTTCCGCCCCTGCGCAATTTGCCGGAAGAAAATCAACGGGATTCCCTCTCGGCCGAGGAAACAGGCCCTCTGCCTTTTCTCAATGGATAGAAAAGATATTCCCTGCCGGAGGGGAGATTCCGATAAACCCGGGTGAAAGGAAAAAAACGCACATTTGCCCCGTCCCCGTGATAAAGTGTCATTTTTACATAAAACAAAGGCCCGTGAAAGTGACAAAGTTACAGTTAATCCTTTCTGCGGGCCTTTTTCTTTTCGGGGGAAAAATCGGAAATAACAAGTGCAGGCTTGATATGACCTTGTGCTTTTGTCCCGAAAGCTACAAATCCGTATCTGGCAGGTCTTCTGACTTACTTCCGGAATAAAGCGCCTTCCCGTTGCACGGCAACAGTGGCAAAAGATTGCTTTTCCTTGAGGAAGCTTACAGCAGCGGGTACTGTCCGGGATTCCCACCCGGTTCCCTTTTCACTCTTTCTTTTTGATATAAAGGCTGAGCACCAAATACCGTGAGCAAATATATAAAAAAGGGCCGGAATTTCGACCCTTTCTGTATAATTTTATTCCATTACTCCGGATTTCGCTTTTTGATGGCGTTTCCGTTCGGTTTCGTCCAGGAAGATTTTGCGCAGTCGCATGGAGTGGGGGGTAACTTCCACATATTCGTCTTCCTGTATATATTCCAGAGCTTCTTCCAGACTGAATTTAACGGGAGGAGCGATGTTGACCTTGTCGTCCGATCCGCTGGCCCGCATGTTGGTCAGTTTTTTGGATTTGCAGACATTGATGACGATATCGTCCGGACGGGTACTTTCTCCGATGACTTGGCCGGCGTATACCGTTTCTCCGGGTTCGATAAAGAATTTTCCACGGTCTTGCAATTTATTGATGGCGTAAGCAAAGCTATCCCCCGTTTCCATAGCGATGAGCGAACCGTTGATTCGCATTTCGATATCGCCTTTGTAGGGTTCGAATCCTTTCAGCCGATGGGCGATGACCGCTTCTCCGGCCGAGGCCGTTAACAGATTGCTCCTCAATCCGATGATTCCCCGGGAAGGAATATCGAAATCGAGGTGTACGCGGTCCCCCCGGGTTTCCATATTATTTAAGGTGCCTTTCCGTTTGGTGACCATTTCGATGGCTTTGCCGGAATATTCTTCAGGGATATCGATGGTGAGTTCTTCTACGGGCTCGCATTTTTTGCCGTCGATTTCTTTGATAATCACTTTGGGTTGGCCGACCTGAAGTTCATATCCTTCCCGGCGCATGGTTTCGATCAGTACGCTGAGGTGGAGTACGCCTCTTCCGTATACGATGAAGGAGTCGGCGCTTAGACCGGGTTTTACCTTCAAAGCGAGGTTTTTTTCCAATTCTTTATCCAATCTTTCTTTGATGTGGCGGGAAGTAACGTATTTCCCGTCTTTTCCGAAGAAAGGGGAATTATTGATGGTAAATAACATGCTCATGGTGGGTTCGTCGATGGCGATCGGTTTCAAGGCTTCCGGATTTTCATAATCGGCAATGGTATCTCCGATCTCGAATCCCTCGATGCCCACCAGGGCGCAAATTTCTCCCGCCCGCACTTCTTCCGCTTTCTTTTTTTCCAGGCCTTCGAAAAGCATGAGTTCTTTGATGCGGGTTTTCTCAAGCGTGACTCCGTCTCTTTTGCACAGCGTAACGGCCTGGCCGGTTTTTAAAAGACCCCGGCTGAGTTTGCCGATGGCGATACGTCCTACGTAAGAGGAGTATTCCAGAGAGGTGATCAGTAATTGAGGAGTCCCTTCCGCCGCTTCAGGGGCCGGAATGTTTTCGATGATGGCATCGAGTAAAGGGGTTATATCGGTGGTTTGCTTTTTCCAGTCGGTGGACATCCAACCTTGTTTAGCGCTGCCGTATATGGTAGCGAAGTCCAATTGCTCTTCGGTGGCCCCCAGGGAGAACATCAGATCGAAGACCTGTTCCTGCACTTCTTCCGGACGGCAGTTGGGTTTATCCACTTTATTGATGACTACAATCGCTCTTTTGCCCAGGCTCAGGGCTTTTTGTAAAACGAAACGGGTCTGGGGCATAGTCCCTTCGAAAGCGTCCACGAGCAGCAATACACCGTCGGCCATGTTTAAAACCCGTTCTACTTCCCCTCCGAAGTCGGAGTGACCGGGAGTGTCTATAATATTTATTTTATAGTCTTTATATGTTACGGATACGTTTTTGGAAAGAATCGTTATCCCTCTTTCACGTTCGAGGTCGTTATTGTCGAGGAGCAGGTCTCCTCCTTGTTTTTCATTATCTCTGAAAAGTTTTCCCTGAAGGATCATTTTGTCCACCAGGGTCGTTTTGCCATGGTCAACGTGGGCGATGATGGCAATGTTCCTTAAATTCTGCATTTTGTATTTATAAAATTAGGGCGCAAAGTTATAATAAAATCAGCAAAAAAAGAATTTCCGTTTCGCGAAATCGCATCCCTCTCTTTTATTTCATTTCTTTCGGGGATCTCTAACGTTTTCGTTTTGATATTTATAATTTTTTTACGTTATTTGTGTGAGTTATTCAATATTTTATAGATCGAGTTTAAAGCGAGGGAAATATGGACAAGAATTTTCTTATTCCGGTATTGACGGGCGGTATATATACGTTGACGGCCGTAGCGGCCGTAGCAGATACGCCCAAAAAGCCCAATGTGGTGTTTATCATTGCCGATGACCTGGGTTATGGGGACATCGGTTGTTACGGACAGAAAAAATTTCCTACGCCCCAAATCGACCGTTTGGCCTCACAGGGATTGAGATTTACTCAGTGTTATTCGGGTACGACGGTCAGCGCGCCTTCCCGCGCCTGTTTGGTTTCCGGTTTGCACTCGGGCCACGCTCCCATACGCGGTAACAAGGAGGTCGAACCGGAGGGACAAGCGGCTTTGCCGGCTAATATGGAATCTATATTTCGCGTCTTTAAGAGGGCAGGCTATGTAACCGGCGCTTTCGGAAAGTGGGGACTGGGTTCGCCCGGTTCGGTCGGAGATCCCAACAATCAGGGAGTTGACGATTTTTTCGGTTACAATTGTCAGTTGCTGGCTCACAATTATTATGCAGATCATTTGTGGGAGAATGAAAAAAGAGTGGAATTGAAGGGAAATTACAACGGCGGATTCGGTGTCTATACCCAGGATACCATCCACAAAAAAGGCTTGGAATTTATCGAAAAAAATAAAGATAGGCCTTTCTTTTTGTTTTTACCTTATGTTATTCCGCATGCGGAACTGGTTGTGCCGGAGGACAGTATTATCCGGAAATTCCGGGGAAAATATCCGGAGAAACCTTATAAGGGCTGTGATCCGGGATGTAAGGCGTTCCGAAAAGGAGGGTATTGTTCACAACCGGAACCCCATGCTGCTTTTGCAGCCATGATTTACCGCTTGGACGTATATGTGGGGCAGGTAGTGGACAAATTAAAAGAACTCGGATTGTACGATAATACGATTATCGTATTTACCAGCGATAACGGTCCGCATCAGGAAGGAGGAGCCGATCCCGACTTTTTTAACAGTAATGGCGGTTTGCGCGGGTATAAGAGGGATGTATATGAAGGCGGAATACGGGTGCCTTTCCTGGTGGTATGGCCCGGAGTGGTCCGGCAGGGAGAAACCGGTTTCGTCTGTTCGTTTTGGGATATGATGCCGACTTTTGCAGAGATGACGGGAGAACAGGTGAAAGTAACCGACGGCATCAGTATCATGCCTTTGCTTAGGGGAAAAGGAAAGCAGAAAGAACACGATTATCTTTATTTCGAATTTCAGGAACTGGGCGGCCGGCAAGCCGTCCGGCAGGGGGACTGGAAACTGGTGCGCCTGAATGCTTCTCAGGGAGATGCTTCCGTGTATGAATTATACAATCTGGCCGAAGATCCGGCAGAAAAACGGGATTTGTTAGCCGATTGTCCCGAAAAGGTAAAGGAACTGAAGCAATTGATGCAGGAGGCTCATGTGTATAATCCGGAATGGCCTTTGTTACAGGAGGAATTTCAGCGTAGAAAGTAGAGAAGAGAAAGGGCGGGAAATCCGAAGCGGACGGGATGGATCCTCTCTTAGAGGGAAAAGGAACTGAAGCATATAGAGGGCAATGTGTCGTCTATTTCTGGCGTCTCTTCTGCCTGTGACAACAGGAGGTTCTGCAGGGGCGCTTCTATATCCCGTGTAGGCGCATCACATTCTCTTTGCGTTCTGCCGAGGATTGGTTTAGGGAAATCAGGTGTGTGCAGGGACGGGCAAGACCTTTTGCTTCACTACAGTTATATTCAGTAAGCGCGTTACGCTCATCATTCAACCAATCCTTGTCCTCGATAGTACTCTGATAGGTGACTACCATCCACACTCTTTCATCTGCTGCCAAATCTTTCAGGTCATTAGCGACAGTAATCCGTTTTGCCCGCTCATGGTCAGCTCTCCGGATCCGCCGCCTGCACCGCCGTCATCCAATTCTGTATTAGTAATACGGTTTGCGTTAAAAGGTTGTGTATTGTTATTGCCTGGCTCGTTCCCCTATAAATCCGGTGTAAATCCGGCTGCCCGCAAAATATTTTCAGCCGCTTCTGCAGATCCTCCTAAAGTAGCTCGGGCACTTGACAAAAAGCGGATTAATGTATCCCGCACAATTTAAAAACCCGCCAATTGATCTTCCCGCTCTTTGTCCGTTGCTTGGGTACCCAATACTTTTTGGCGCCAATGCCCTTTCGGATCGACAAAAAAGCCTTTCTCCGAAAGTAAATCGAAATTGAAGCCGCCGGTTTTCATAAACTCCTGGGCTCCGCTTGG
>CAJMSX010000093.1 GCA_905216195.1 uncultured bacterium | reverse complement strand
ATATTGTCCGTTACGGGAAAATTGTGTGGCACTGGCTTCCGGCCGAGTTGAAAAATTACCGGTGAAAGCAGGAAAAGCAGTCGTTAAGCCCCGTTATTTCAATTATTTGCATATCCATTGCAGGGGTGTGAATTTGCTGGCCCGTCGCGAAGCGAAAGATATTTGGCAAAATTTGTACGAATATCCGTTGATCGAAACCGGGCAGGAAACCGAATTGGAGGTATTGCAACAAACCCCGGCCTATCTGGAATTGATGCAAGAGGCAGGAGAAATACAGATACTCCGAAGTTTCATCATGCCCAAACATGTACTTTCACACCGCATTATTTACGCCCGTTTTTATGAGATCGAAGTAGAACGTTTTTCTCCGGTGATGCAGCGCTTTTTACAGGTACCGGAAGAGGAACTGGAACAATATGCCGTTTCCCGTTTGATCGCGCTGTACCGGGAAAAATGATTAAGAAGAAACGGCTTTGTCCGGCCGGGGCAGGAATACGGCAAAAGTTTGTAATAATACCGACAAGACAATGAGGCCCAAACCGATGTAAAAAGCCCCGTTCAACTCCCGGGCTTCGTGGAAGAAAAGCATAGCCAGGATAATGCTGTATACGGGTTCGAGATTATATGTCAGGTTGACCGTAAAGGCCGATACTACTTTTAAGACCTGTATTTGCAGTAGGTATAAACCGATGGTACAAACGGAAGCCAATAGGATCAGATAGATCAGGTCGGAGACGTCCGGGAAGATCGTTTCTACCGGAAAATAGCGGAGATAAAAAGGTAAAAGACAGCTCAGACCGACAAATCCGCCGGACATTTCATACAAGAGCATCGTGCTGGCATCGTGGCCGGCAGCTACTTTCTTATTCGTAATCGTAAACAAGGCGGCCAGGACCGAAGAGGTGATCCCTAAGAGGATACCCTGACGGTAACGGGTGTCCAGATGGAAAATCAAAGCTATACCCAGTAGGGTAAGCAGGCTGAAAAGTACTTCTTTGACAGAGATGCGGTGACGGTTGATCCAGGGTTCCAGAAAAGCCGTGAAAAAACTGACCAGTGAAAAGCAGACTACACCGATGGAGATGTTGGAGGCTTTGATACTCCCATAAAAGAATACCCAATGCAGTCCTAATAATATCCCGAAGCCACCGATCTTGAAAACTTCTTTCCAGCCTATCCGGGGAAAGCGTCTCCGGACTGCCGATAGTAGGGCGAACAGCAGACCTGCCAGCAACATCCGGTACCAGACCAATAAACCTTCATTGAGCGAAATCAGCCGCCCGAAAATGCCCGTAGCCCCCGCGAGCAGAACGGATAGATGGAGTTTAAAAAAAGCTTCTTTCATGTTTGTCATTTCACCTGAACTGAACCGGGCACAAATGTACAAGGAAAATACGATTTTTCAATGATTAAAAACGGTGACAAGAGGTAAAACGGTTGAAACGGCTGGCCAGAATTGGCGGTTATCGGTGGGCTGCCGTTTCAACCATTGTCCTCGTGGAATTTTTACCTGCTTTCCAGGGCTTGCTGGCGTTTGACCTCTTCCAGTATTTTCTTGAGATCGGTCTGGGTTTTCCGGGCCATTTCTTTACCGCAATGTTCATCTGCCTGATAAAAACGGGCGATAGCCCGGATCCGGATCGGTTCGGGAACATCGGCTGTTGCGGCAGTGAAATTAGAAGTCAGGCGGTCTTTTTCGTCTGCCGGCAACAGGCGGTATAAATCTCCCGGTTGGGTGTAGAAATCGTTGTCCTGGGGATAATGGCCGGCAGCGTTTTCCAGTTCCAGGGGGGGATAATTGTATTTCGTGTCGGATACCGGACCGTTGAAACTATTCGGTTCGTAGTTGACGCTGGCACCTGCATTGCCGTCGACACGCATATGCCCGTCCCGGTGATAATTATGCACCGGACAATGAGAGCGATTGACCGGGATACTATCGGCATTTACACCCAAACGGTAGCGGTGGGCATCGCCATATGCGAATAACCGGCCCTGGAGCATCCGGTCGGGAGAGAAGCCTATTCCGGGAACTGCATTGGCCGGATTGAAAGCCGATTGTTCTACATCGGCAAAATAGTTTTCCGGATTCCGGTTCAGTTCTATCAGGCCTACTTCGATTAACGGATAATCTTTGTGGCTCCATACTTTGGTCAGATCGAAAGGATTGAAACGATAGGTTTTGGCTTCTTCTTCGGGCATAATCTGAACACACATTTTCCATTTAGGAAAATCTCCTTTTTCGATATGCTCGAATAAATCCCGTTGTGAATGTTCCCGGTCTTTGGCCACGATCTGTTCGGCTTCTTCATTGGTATAATTAGCGATTCCCTGTTGTGAGATCATATGAAATTTCACCCACACCCGTTTGTCTCCGGCATTGTAAAAACTGTAGGTATGGCTTCCGAAACCGTGTTGCTGCCGCATATTCCGGGGGATACCACGGTCGCTCATCAGGATCATCACCTGATGAAGGGATTCCGGGGTCAGGCTCCAAAAGTCCCACATTGCTGTGTTGCTGCGTAGGTTGGTCTTAGGGTCCCGTTTTTGGGTATGGATAAAATCCGGAAATTTCAGGGGATCCCGGACAAAAAATACCGGCGTATTATTTCCCACCAGATCCCAATTGCCTTCGTCGGTATAGAATTTCAGTGCAAATCCGCGTACATCACGCTCTGTATCGGCTGCTCCCCGCTCCCCTGCAACCGTCGAAAAGCGGGCGAACAGATCGGTCTTTTTCCCTACTTTAGAAAAAATAGCCGCTTTGGTGTAACGGGTAATATCGTTCGTGACGGTGAAAGTACCGAAAGCACCACATCCTTTGGCATGCACGATACGTTCCGGTATTCGTTCACGGTTGAAATGGGCCAGTTTTTCGAGTAGCCACACATTTTCGAGTAGTTCAGGGCCCCGGGGACCGGCTGTGCGGCTGTTCTGATTGTCTCCGACAGGTATCCCGGCTTCGTTTGTCAACTGAGTTTTTTTGTCTTCCATAATGATAACATTTAAGTTAGATATGTCGGTTTTACGGAAAGACAGGGTTTTACGATACACCTTACGAAGATATTTCGTTTATATAATCGTATACTGCTTTTGAAATTTGGGCGATTATGGCGGCATTGGTTTTGTCGTCTTCCATCGAATCGGTTATAAAAACGGCAATTGTATAATGATCGCCGCCATGGGGAAGATAGACAAATCCCATATCGTTGTCTCCGGCTTTCATGCCTGTACTGTCCCGGTCGGAGCTCCCGGTTTTATGGCCGATAATCGTTTCGGCCGGTAAAAGACCTTTTAGTTTGTCGCTGCCGGTGGAAGTCGCTATCATCGTATTTTCGAGAAATTTTTGATAAACAGGCGATAACAGTTCCTGCTGTATGAATTTTTCCAGCAAACGGACAGCCGAAGAGGGACGGGTATGATTCAGGTAGGGGTCGCCGGACTTATGCATCCGGTCCTCGGTAGCTGTGATTTTCATTTGTTTGATACCCTGACGGCGGACATATTTTTGTAGGGCACTTGTGCCTCCCAGATAATCGATCAGGATGTCACAAGCATTGTTGTCACTCAGGGCGACACTGTATTTCAGCAGTTCCCCGATAGTTATCTTAAAATTGCCTTCCGGGCGGGCTTCCCGGAGCGGACTGTAGGTATCCGGATGCAAGTCCGGTTTACTGATAAATAACTCGGTCTCCAACGGAAGCCCTTGCTTATCCAGACGTTCCAGCACGGCTAATGCCAGGGGAAACTTGAATGTACTCATCATCGGATATCCGGCTTTGTCGTTTACGGTTACCAGGATTTTACCGTTATATAATACGGCGATTCCGACGGTGGCTTTTTTATTTTCAATAATAGATTTTAGCTGTTGGGCGAGTGGTTCCTGGCTGTAAAGCGGTGTCAGCGCAGTGAGGAAGATCAGGCAAAAAAATAGTTTGGAAAACATCGTAAATAATCGTTTTGAGGTTAAGCATGAAGATCGATTGTGCCATGGACAGATTTCAGGCTACCCGGAATCAGTTCGTGGACCATAAAATAGGGCGCTAATTCTTCCGGCAGACCGGCTTGCCGGATACCGTATTCTCCGATCGCTTTGAAACCGAAACGTCCGTAGTAGGCCGGATTGCCGCAAAGAAAAGCTGCCCGGTAACCCATACTTTGGGCAAGTCGTAAGCCTTCTTTGAGCAAGGCCGATCCGACACCCTGATTGCGGTAGTCCAAAACGACGGATAAGGGTGCTATCATCAAAGCTTCGTATGGAGTGCCGTCATCTTGGGTGACTACGGTCCGGGTCAGCATAATATGGCCGATTAATTTCCCTTGGCATTCCGCGACCAGGGCTAGTTCGGGAATATAATTCCCATGGATGCGCAGACGGTTTGCAAAATCCTGCTCGTCTCCGTCGCTGACTTCTGCTGTTGCGAAAGCTGTCCGGATAAGCTCGTAAATAGCCGGGAACTCTGCTTCGCGTTCCTGCCGGACGGTAAATGAAGATTTATTTTTCATCCCTATTTCGTTTTGGGACCAATATAATGCGTATATTTGACATAAACAATAAAACGGCAAAAATGGAAATTGAAAAGTTTATAGAAAATTATCGGGAAGCTTTCGGCGAAGCGGCCGGACTGCCGGTTGTATTTTGGTATTCCGACGAAGAGACCGGGCATACCGAAAAGATCGGCGGGTGTTTTTTTAAAGGTATGCAAGAGGTTCGTGCCGGCAATACGATTAGTTTGAATGCGGAAGTCATCGGATGTGGGGGAGGAAAGTTTTATACCGGATTTGCTCCGATGCCCGAACATGTTCCGGGTTTTGTGTCGTTAAAGGAGAAATACAAGAAAACTCCCGGAATGGTAAAGGAATTTGTCGATGAGTTGGGGATTCCCCGCGCAGAGAAAAAATATTTGCATTTTGCCCGGATCGATCGGGTAGAGCATTTCGACGGCTTGGAAGGCATCTTGTTTTTAGCTACACCGGATATATTGTCGGGTTTGACTACCTGGGCTTATTTCGATAATAATAGTCCGGATACGGTAATGGCTATGTTCGGATCGGGTTGTTGTTCTGTCGTGACCCAGGCCGTTCTGGAAAACCGGATGGGAGGGAAACGAACTTTTCTGGGGTTCTTCGATCCTTCGGTACGGCCTTGGTTTGAAGCGGATATCCTGAGCTTTACCATTCCTATGTCACGGTTTAGGGTAATGTACGACACGATGCGTGAAAGCTGCCTCTTCGGTACACCGGCCTGGGCAAAAGTAAGGGAACGGATAAACCGGGTGAAGAATGCGGAATAAAGGATGAAAAAGACCGGACAGATTTTATATCTTTGGCGGAAATATCAAGCACATCATTATGGGAACATCGGATAACGGGCAGGAAGTACTCCGGCAAAACCTGGAGGAAAAAGGAACATTTCAGGCATTGTATCAAATGCATTTGTTATTTCGGGAAAAGGGGAAACG
>CAJMSX010000092.1 GCA_905216195.1 uncultured bacterium | reverse complement strand
CTCCTGGGAATTTATTTCCGATACGTTGAGCATATTGGGATACGTTTGCCAGAAAGCGGTCACCACGTTCAGAGGCCGGAAGTATGAAGCCTGGTTTACTCCGGAGATTCCCATAAACGACGGCCCCTGGAAATTGTACGGCTTACCCGGTTTGATTCTAAAAGCCAGTGCGGATAATGGTCTTTTTTTATTTGAAGCGATCGGACTGGAATATCCGGATAAAAAGGAACGGATTACTCTGGATAAAGATTCGTATGTAAACTGTACCTGGGAACAATTGGCCCAAAAAAGGCGTAAAGAAAAAAAAACATTGGCTGCACATTATTACTTTAATGGAAATTACGTGGCCGGGGAAGTGCCTAACCCCTTACTCTTTCAGGAACTCGAATTGAAATGACACCGGGAAAATAAACACTTCTTTTTCTGATTTAACCGGTAACCTTTCGTTTTATTCTTCTCCTGTTTTAAACTTAACTGTTTTTGTTTCAAAAACATAACAATATTTTTTATTATTATATATAAATCAATAAATAAATAATTTGTATTTATAAAATTAATTAATTATCATTGCTGTGCATTAGTTGTATGATAAGGTAAATAATATATGATTTGTATATGTTGTCGAAAGCGAATTTTTAGGGAAGAAGTCAAAGATAACAGACGAAAAGGAGGACGGAGTCCCGAAGCTGAACCGAACTCTATAGAGTAGTTAGATATGCATTATTAATCTTTTAAATCAAATGGACATGAAAAAATCATTGGTTTTAGGACAAAAGTTAAGTCAGGTGGAAATGAAAGAAATTTCCGGCGGAAAAGATGTAACAAGAGAAGAATACTGTAGTTCACTTATTTCTCTCTTTAATCCTGATAATCTCGATAACATGAGTCAAGGAGCCTGTGAGGGGGCTGCTGAAGGAGCCAGAAGGGCAGGTTGTAGTTTTACCATCGAGTGTTATTACTAAAAATGATGTATTTATTTCCCATGGAAAGGGTTATAAATTAAAAAGAAAAGGTGGGGAAATGGAAGGAGAATCTATCTTCCCTCCCTTTCTTCAATCTATTTTTATGGGGAATATCTTATTTTGAACAGAGAATAAGGAATACGTGAGCTCTATCTTAAGCAAGGGCGATTATTCCGGTTTGCTTACCCGGACGGATGTATTAAAGAAAATGAAAAAAATAATATGTATTTTGGGGATATTTATTTTTACGATCCCGGTCGTATTTCCCCAGGTGATGACACAACAGATGCGGGACCGCATCAACCGCACCCTTCCCAAAGAAAAACTGGACCGTGCCGGTTATCGTTGCATTTATTCTTTTACTCAGCAGGTAACCGATAAAAAAAGCGGAGAAGAGGTAGCATTGACGGATACGATGGTGTTGGATATCGGGCCGGTTTACTCCGTCTATTATGACCGAAATAAAGCTTTTCGGGACTCTCTGCAAAGAAGGAAATGGCAGGAGAGCACCCGCAACGTAAAATCGATTACGGTTAACAAAAGGGAGGATATGTCGTCCTATAAAGAGACCCCGGGAAATTATACAGTCAGTAATTATAAAGGCGAAAGTTCCCTCTTGTATAAAAACAGAAAAAAGAATCGCATCATTGCGATAGACGGGAACGATTGGGAAATGTATAAATGTACCGAAGAAGTCCTTCCCCAGACGTGGGAATTCCTGCCGGATACTTTAACGGTTTTGGGGTATGCCTGTCAGAAAGCGGTCACCACGTTCAGAGGCCGGAAATATGAAGTCTGGTTTACTCCGGAAATTCCTATAAACGAAGGTCCCTGGAAATTATACGGTTTACCCGGCTTGATTCTAAAAGCCGATGCCGATAACGGTCTTTTTTTGTTTGAAGCGATCGGGCTGGAAAACCTGGAGAAAAAAGTTCCGATTACTATGGATAAAGATACTTATCTCTCTTCTACACGGGAACAATTCGCCCGGAGGAGGGTGAAAAAGAAACAGCAATTAGGTGTCAATCATTCCAGTCACGGAAAGGTGGTGGTCGGTCAGATCCCCAATCCTTTTTTGTTCCGGGAGTTGGAAACAGAATAACAAATTCCGCAGGGAGAGGCTTTTAGCCTGGGGCGTTTTGCTTTATAGACGGTTAGTTTCATTTATCAGTTGTATCTATGAACGATAACATATTCAGGACTTTTTTAAAACTTCTCAAAGTCAGACATACGAAGTGGTATGCTTCGAAATTATTTCACGAACACCCGCATAAGTATGATTTGTTCGGTTTGTCGGTGATGCTGTCTTCTTATCGTATCGAGAATGCAGGCTTACGCCTGGATAACAAAGAAGAGGTCGTCTCTCTGGAGGTTCCTTTTATCGCTCACCTGGCGAATAATTTTGTTATCGTTTGCAAAATAACTCCTCAGCAGGTGGAATACCTATGGAATGGGGAAAAAATAACCGTTTCGAATGAAGAGTTTATGAAAATCTGGTCGGGAATCGTATTGGTGGCCGAAGCCGACGAAACTTCCATAGAGCCGGAATACCGGAAACACCGGAAGACAGAAATTATCAACCGGCTCCGAAATGTAGTGTTGGGGGTGATGGGAGGAGTTTTTGTCTTCTATGAGATATACGGTAAGTCTTATTCGCTGGGAGCGCTTTTGCTGCTTTTAGCGAGTTTAACCGGTATAGCTATCGGAATCATGCTGGTGCAAAAACAGATCCATATTCAGAGTAAATACGGAGATAAAATATGCTCTTTGTTTAAACAGGGAAATTGTAATTCGGTTTTGGAATCGGATGCTGCCAAATTATTCGGGATAGTAGGGTGGAGCGAAATCGGATTGAGTTATTTTTTATCCAATTTTTTCCTCGTTCTGGCTTTTCCCGGACTTATCCCTTACCTTGCCCTGCTCAATATAGGTTCCCTGCCTTTTTCGGCCTGGAGTATATGGTATCAGAAAATAAAAGCGCGGCAATGGTGTCCTCTTTGTCTGCTGGCTCTCGTTTTGCTTTGGACTACTTTTGTCCTTACCCTCTCGTTCGGGTATTTGCGGATTCCGGAAATCGGCTGGTATGAGTTGGGACTGGTGGCTGTCATATATATCACTCCCTTGGTGATCATTAATAAGTTGATCCCTGTACTGGCAGAGCGAAACAAAGCCGAACAGATTGTTCAGGAAATGAATAGTATAAAAGCGAATGAAGCGGTTTTTGAAACCTTATTGAAACAACAACCTAGATTTCCGGTGACTAGGGAAGTGTCGGGAATTTTGTTGGGGAATACCGATGCGCCGATGTTGGTGACCATACTGACGAATCCGCATTGCAACCCCTGTGCCAAGATGCACAAAAGGGTGAGCGAGTTATTAAAATATACGGAACATATTTGTGTTCAATATGTTTTTACGGCTTTTCGAAAAGAACTGGAGGTCTCGAACCGGTTTTTGATCGCTGCTTATTTACAGAAAGATAAAGAGGAACGCGAACGAATTTATACGGAATGGTTCGAGAAAGGAAAGTATAAAAAAGAAACCTTTTTCCTTGAAAATAAAATCAATTGGTCGGAAGGAGAAATCGAAAAGGAATTCGAACGACACGAAAGCTGGAAAAAGCTTACCCGCCAAAGATCCACCCCGACGGTTTTGGTAAACGGTTATAAATTACCCGATAATTATCAGATAGAGGATTTGAAAAATATAACTTTAGAAATTCATGAATAATAATCCGTATACAGAAGTAGGTATACGGAGTTACAAACAGGCCTTTTGTAACAGATAAACTACTTATATCGAGTATTCACTACAAAATTAAAAGTCATGAAAAAATTAGTTCTTATCGGTCAAAAATTGAGTAAAATGGAATTGAAGCAAGTTTCCGGAGGTGCGAATGTTTCCCGGGACGAATATTGCAATACGCTTGCCACCATAATGACTAATCCCGAAAATGTCAAAGATATGTCGCAAGGAGCTTGTGAAGGTGCGGCAGAAGGAGCCAGAAGGGCCGGTTGCGGATTTACCATCAATTGTGTTTACTAATCCGTACCTTAAATATAATTTTATCCTATTTTCAGGAATAGTAAAATTCGGAAAACGGAAGGAGAGTTTTTCTCTCCTTCTTCGTTATAAGGCGAAAGTAAGCTTTAGGCATACTTCCCTGTTGTGAAATTCCTCCGGTGGACCAATGGAAGTTTTAATCCGGGACGGAATTCTCCCAAGGGGAAGGAACGACATAACCGAAAGGGCAATCTGCCCCTCGAAGAAACAAAAAAGTAAGGTGACAGGCGTTTAAAGCGAAAACAGGAGGAAACAGAGGAAGAGAAAATACACAGAAGAATAGAAATTGGTAAATCTTATATTACTTTGAAAATAAATTTATGTATATTTAAAGCGGGATATGTGGGAATTCGGCAGGATGATGGTTCTGTCTCCTTCTGCCTGATCTGGAAAAGTAAGTATATGTATTTAAATCTCTCGTTTTATCATTCCGGGAACTGTTCCTTTGGCGCTAGCGGACGCCTGCCGGGGAAAGGGAATGCAGGCTGCTGAAAGTGAAATTAAAATAAATAGACCGTATGATGAAAGCCTTTTTACTGCTGACTTCATTTCTGTTGCTAACTTCGGTTTCTTTTTCCCAAACCGTAATACGGGGAAAGATATCGGATGCGACAAGCAAACGGCCTGTGGAGAATGCCAACGTGATGTTAAGGGAAAAGGGAAAGCCGGCGGTCAGGGGATATGCGCTTTCCGATAGCAAAGGAAACTATCGGTTGGAGTATACGGGTGCGGAGGATACTATTACGATTACCGTAACGGGTTTTAATTTACGGGAAGAAACACGGACGATTAAAAACAGTAGCCAGCAACTGGATTTTTTTGTTGAAAACAAAGATATCGAATTGAGGGAGGTTCTTGTCAAAGCTCCGAAAATCCGGCAGTCGGGAGATACGTTGAATTATTATGTCGGACAGTTTACCGGTAAAGAGGACCGTTCGATCAGTGATGTATTAAAAAAAATGCCCGGCATAGAAGTAAAGGCGGACGGAACCATTCTGTATCAAAATAAACCGATCAGTAAATTTTACATCGAGAATCTGGATATGCTTCAGGGACGATATGGTATTGCTACCAACAACATCGAAGCCAAAGACGTGGCAACGGTACAAGTCCTGGAAAACCATCAGCCAATCCGGGCATTGATCGGAAAAGAATTTGTCGATGAAGCGGCTATCAATTTAAAGTTGAAGGAATCCGTCAAAGGTATTTTTTTAATGAAAGCACAATTGGGAGCGGGGGCTGCTCCTTTGCTGCTGAGTAATGAGCTGCTGGGGATGTATTTTTCCCGGACAATGCAAAATCTGAGTATGTATAAAGGCGATAATTCAGGCAGGGATGTCGCTCAGGAATTGAAATCCCTCTACGTTGCGGAACAGAACCGGATGGACGCCAACGGGTTGCTGAACGTGATTTCCCCGGTTACACCCCAAATTACCCAGCAACGTTATCTTTTTAACGATACCCATTTGGGTACGTTTAACAACCTCAGAAAACTCGGCGATAAATATACCCTCACGACCAATATCAGTTATATGTACGATCACCTCGAAATGA
>CAJMSX010000091.1 GCA_905216195.1 uncultured bacterium | reverse complement strand
CTCTTGTCGGATTCGAACCAACGACCCCGAGATTACAAATCACGTGCTCTGGCCAGCTGAGCTAAAGAGGCAGGTGGGTAAGCGGACTATGTCGCACCGCTACAACCATCTACCCTTGCTGCCTTCCGACCCTGGGGGAGTTCGACAGGAGCTGGTCGCATAGGACTTACCCGGGCACAAAAGTACAAAAATCTTCTAACCCGCCAAACAATTTCATTCTTTTTTATTACAATAATAAAAACGGATCACTCAACCAAATAACATTCAATAATTTAAAAGTTAAAAAGCCGGTCCGGCGCAACCCCCCAACCTCCTTTCCGGTATAAACGGTAACTCTTGTTTAAATATATAAAACAGCAAAAAACTTTAAAAGGACACTTTATGTACGAAGAAAGGAGAATTGAGGAGAAGGATCGCCAATCGGATATAGAATTTTTAACCCGGTTAAATGTCACACTCACTTCCGACCACGATTACCGTTCGAATATGATCAAAGCTTTGAAAATGATCGGAAATTATTGCCAAAACGATCGCATACAAATTATAAAAATTTATCCTGACATGACCTTTTCTATTCTTTACGAATGGTGTAATCGTTCCATTCCTCCGGTAAAGGATAAAATCAAAAAGCACAAATGTTTTCTCGAGAAGGAACTGGAAAACCAACTTAACACCCATAATTTCATTCGGATAGAGAATACGTCCCTTCTCCAGTGCGAAGAGCTTCGGGGATTTCTCAACGCCTGTAATACCCAATCCTCCCTGCTTTTTCCCTTATTCACACCCCATATCTTTTCCTTTCTCGCTTTTTCCCAATGCGTTTGCCGGGATACCCGCCCCGAACCGGACATTGATTTACTCGGTTTATTTTCAGCTATCATCGCAGCGAATATGGAAAAAAACAGTATGATATCCCGGTTAATGCAAAAGCTATCGACCGGCCGCCTCACCTCTCCGATTACACCACCCTCTCAGCTGTATTAATATGGTATTTAACGGAAATAAATTCACCTTACTGCTCGTCAGTTCTTCCGTCCGGCTGTCGGAAAAGATCAGCGGAATACTGAGAGAAGAGAATTTTGCCGTTGTCCACCCCTCTGCCGAAACGGAAGTTTTACAAAAAACGAAAGAATTTAAACCGGACGTGATCTTATTCTGCCCGGATAAATCTTCTCCCCGCGAATGCGGAATGATCCGGCAAATCCGAAGTACGCCCGCGACCCGGGATATACCCGTTATCTTCATCTCTTCCATAGACGACGAGACTATCGTTTCGGAATGCCTGCATTCCGGTTATACCGATTTCATCGCCACCCCATTGCGTCCTAAAGAACTATTACTCCGCATCAAACATCAACTGTCGTTACTGGAAGCTAAAAGGACCATAAAGCGTCAAAACGAACGTCTGAAACAAACGATCGCCTCCCGGGATCAGTTATACGCCGTTATCGCTCACGACTTAAGGTCGCCTATCGGTACCATTAAAATGATTAATTCCGCCATCGAAAACGAAAAAGAAAAAATCCAGGACCCGGGTATTCTCCGAAAATTCGAAATGATTAACGAAACAACCGAAGAGGCTTTCAATTTACTGGAGAATCTGTTACGTTGGAGCCGTAACCAAAACGGTAAAACGAAAGTTTTGGCGGAAAATTTCAACCTTTCGGCAGCGGTACGTCAAGTGCTTTCTCTTTTTACTACCATCGCTAAAGCGAAAAACATCAGTCTGAACAACGAAGTTCGGCTTCCGTTCACGATCTATGCCGACGAAGACATGATCAAAACCGTTATCAGAAATTTGATCTCCAATGCCATAAAATTTACCTATCCCGGAGGAAAAGTCGACATTTCGGCTATAGCCGAAAAAACGAAAATCAAAGTAGAAGTAAGAGATAACGGAAAGGGGATCTCTACAGAAAATCAATGTCATTTATTCAAAAAAGGAAAAAACCTCAGTACTGCGGGTACCAAAAACGAAAAAGGATGCGGACTGGGACTATTACTTTGTTACGATTTTATAAAACGAAACAAAGGTGAACTGGGATTTACTTCCCGGGAAGGACAAGGCACCACTTTTTATTTTACGGTCCCACGGGCCTCCTCCTGCCTATACTGATCTGTCAATTCGCCGTACATACGCAAAGCTCCCCAGGCATCCGTCGCCGCATATTTAAGCTGAGAGGGCGCCAAAACGGGAACTTCCCAATTCGAAGTACGCTGACGTTTGGAAATCCTGACCCGAAAAATAATTGCCATTAGTTTAGAAAAAGCTTTTTCTTCAATTCCAAATTTCTTCACATACTCCTGTAAATCGACAAAGGAAGCCGGCTTAAAACTTCCCAATTTTTCCAAAGCCCGTATGTCGTCCCGAATTCCTACACCTATCTTCATAATTCCTTCCTCTTCCATCAACCGTCGCAAAGAAAGGGGAAAGCCGCATTTATTCAACCGGAAAAGGTAAACCCGTTCCGGAACGGCTAATTGTAAAAGGCTCACCGAGTGAGATTCTCCTTTCCGGAAAGAGGGACGGGTTTCGGTATCGAAACCCAGGCGCCCATGAGCCGCCAAATAACTGACAGCTTCCTCTACGCTTTTCGGATCGTCGATTACCTGTATGTCTCCTTCATAAGAAAAAATCGGGAAAGTGTCGATTTCTTCCCGCCCTATCGTCTCTTGATAAATCGTTTTCATTCCCTTTTACTCTTTCGCCTCCTGCTCGTCTTTTACCCGGTATACAGCCTGATGGACGGCGCGTAATACTTCCGCACAGGATTTACCCCAATACAATTCAAAATTATTATTCAGATTCCAGAGCGCCTCTTCCAGAACCAACGGAATTCCACAACGAAACGTAACCATAAAATTTTTCAAATCCTGATAAATATCACATACTTTTTCTGAAATGGAATGGATGACAGGCGTTTCACTGTATTGTATATTGTCGTCGAACACCTCCAGGTATTCGTCATACTCTCCGAACAGACGGTGCAATTCCCCATACAGATAATTGTACTGTTCTTCCGTTACCGAATCTTCCGTCAATCCTTCCTCACTGCAGTCGCAAACCGGTAACAAACTTCCTTTGAGATAAATTAAAGGCAGGAACTTTTGCAGCCTCTGCAAAACATCCTTTCGTTCCATCTGAGGAATCGTTTCCACGAAATCACAAAATTCTTTTGCTACCGCGACGAATTCTATCACCTCTTTACGATAACCGATATGCTGAAAATCTTCCATACATTTACTTTTCGACAAAGGTATAAAATATTTATCTAAAAGATTCGGAAACGATACGAACATGAATTTCAGTGGGGATCGAAAAAGTGGATTTTCGTCCGGAAGGGTTTGCATAAAAAGAAAAACAACCTCTTGTTTTTTTGATTTAGGTCAAGACAACAGGAACAGCGCCCTTCTTTTTTTGCATAAAATTTACGAAACATGAAAGACACCAAATCTCTGCGTCAACCATTGTTCGACCTGAGTGCCCCTATATTTATCGAAACCCTTCTGATCATTCTCCTCGGTACGGTAGATATTGTCATATTGAGCCGTCATTCCGACGAAACGGTAGCAGCGGTGGATCAGCGGAAAATGGGAAGGCAAAAGTTTTGCCCGCATACAAACGCTGCATTCAAAGAAGACCTGCTCTAACGCGGCTTAAAGTTTCGGGAGTCATCCCCAAGCGGGAAACGATATGAATGAGCGGAGCCCTTTTAATTACCTCCGGATGTTCGTTCAGCAACCGATGATAACGTGCACTGGCTGTTTCAAACCGACAAGCATCGGCTTTTTGCTGGGAATCAATCAGACAATTTTCCAACATTTTCCCATAAAAGTACGCTACGGCCGGTTCTGCCGACATCCGGTCGATTATTTCCAACCTTGGATCTATTATTTCCATGGAATAAAAGGCGTAAATTATTCTTATTATTTTTCCGGACCAGGAACAAATAAATCTGATAAAAATAGACGATATCTTAAACTTTTCTTATCCAATTATCTTAAAATTGCCGTATGTACAAGGTCTTCCATTGCATAGTTTTTAGCGGAAAAATGCTTATCTTCGTAGCATAAAACTGAAAGACAGAATGAGATTTGACGAATTAGGCCTGGAAGAACCTGTGTTACAGGGATTAGCCGCCATGAATTTTCAGGAGACGACACCTGTACAAGAAAAAACCATACCCGTAATATTAGAAGGGAAAGACATCATCGGATGTGCTCAAACCGGAACAGGCAAAACAGCCGCTTACATCTTACCGGTTTTAAATCGCATCTTAAAAGAAACCCATCCGAACGATTATATTAAAGCCATTATCATGGCTCCGACCCGGGAGCTGGCCCAACAAATCGATATGCAATTCGAAGGCTTTTCCTATTTTGTTCCGGTATCTACACTAGCCATTTACGGAGGAGGAGACGGGGCCACCTGGGATCAGCAAAAGCAAGGGCTCCAAATGGGAGTCGATGTTATCATCGCCACTCCGGGCCGTCTGATCACCCATCTGGACATGTATGATATAGACCTCTCGCATGTCAGTTATTTCATTCTGGATGAAGCCGACCGCATGCTAGACATGGGATTCTTCGACGATATCATGAAGATCGTTAAACAATTACCGGAAAAACGGCAAACGATCATGTTTTCGGCAACCATGCCTCCGAAGATACAGCAATTAGCTAAAACCATATTAAAAGATCCGGAAGAAGTTAAAATTGCCGTTTCCAAGCCCAACGAAGCGATTACACAAGCGGCATACATCTGTACGGAGGCTCAAAAAATGGGATTAATCCGCGAACTTTTCGGGAAACCGGTAAAATCCAAAAGTATCATTTTTTCCTCTTCCAAACAGAAGGTGAAAGAACTGGCTTACACTTTAAAACGCATGAAATTCAATGTCGCAGCGATGCATTCCGACCTGGAGCAAGCCGAGCGGGAAAAAGTAATGCTGGACTTCAAAAACAACAAAATCAGCGTCCTGATCGCCACCGATATCGTAGCCCGGGGAATCGATATCGAGGACATCGGAATGGTCTTAAATTACGACGTACCGCATGACCCTGAAGACTATATTCATAGAATCGGTAGAACGGCCCGGGCCAATGCCGAAGGGTTAGCCGTCACCTTCGTTTCCGAAAAAGAACAGGGAAAATTTTACCGAATCGAACGTTTCCTGGAAAAAGAGGTTTACAAAATACCTCTCCCCCCCAGTTTGGGAGAAGCCCCGGTTTATAACCCGAAAGCTTTTTCCGGTAAAAAGACTTCCGGCAAAAAATTCCGGACCAATCGTAATTCCGCGAAAAAAGGATATAAAAAACATTCCTCGGCTCCCCAAGAATAAATAAAGAAGTCTGTTCCTTCAGACTTCTTTATCTTTTTCCCCGATCGCGGAATGCATACCTTCCAGCAAACCTTCCACCGCATCTTCCAACAGATCCAATACTAACTCGAAACCTTCACTCCCGCTATAATAAGGATCCGGAATTTCCCGATAATTGGTAAACCTCCGGCAAAAATCCGTCATCCGGTAAATTTTCTTCCGTTCTTCCTCACTTATTGCCATCCGTTGTAAAGCGTCTATATTCTGATCATCCATGCCCACGATCATGTCGAATTCCGGAAAATCGGCAGCAGGATAAAACCGACGGGCCCGGCTATCCAGGACATATCCTCTTTTGGCTGCATGCTTCTGCATCCGGACATCGGGCAAAGCACCCGCATGTCCTCCATAGGTACCGGCCGAGTCGATAAAATAATGTTCTTCCCATCCTTTTTGATTTACCCGGAATTTCATCACGGCCTCTGCTCCCGGCGAACGGCAGATATTACCCAGACATACAAAAAGTATTTTCTTCATTTTCTCCCCCTTATCCGTTTATGACTGACAGATGTGCGCCGGTATTAACTGAACAAAGAATCTACGAATTCTTCCCGGTTAAAAATTTGTAAATCGTCGATTTTCTCTCCAATGCCGATATACTTGACAGGAATCTTAAACTGATCGGAAATACCGATAACCACTCCACCCTTGGCCGTACCGTCCAATTTGGTTACCGCTAAAGCATTTACTTCCGTCGCCAAAGTAAATTGTCTCGCCTGTTCGTAAGCATTCTGACCGGTAGAACCGTCCAGAACCAGTAAAACTTCATGAGGAGCATCGGGAATAACTTTTTTCATCACATTCTTAATTTTCGTAAGCTCGTTCATGAGATTAATTTTATTATGCAAACGCCCTGCGGTATCGATAATAACCACATCCGCTTTTTCCGCTTTAGCTTTGCTCAGCGTATCATAGGCCACGGAGGCCGGATCGGCTCCCATACCTTGTTTTACGATAGGCACCCCTACCCGTTCTGCCCAGATTACCAACTGATCTACGGCAGCAGCCCGGAAAGTATCGGCAGCTCCCAAGATCACTTTTTTGCCGGCTTGGGTAAATTTATAGGCCAGTTTACCGATGGTCGTGGTTTTCCCCACGCCATTTACCCCCACCACCATAATTACATACGGGTCACCGTTCTCGGGTAAAGTATACGAATCATTTTCCCCGGTATTATTTTCTTTCAATAAGGCCACGATTTCCTCTTTCAAAACCCGGTTCAGCTCCTCTACCCCCATGTATTTATCACGTTCTACCCGGTCTTCGATCCGCTTGATGATCCGGAGGGTGGTTTCTACTCCTACATCCGAAGAAATCAATACCTCTTCCAGATTATCCAGCACTTCTTCGTCCACCTTCGACTTCCCCACCACTGCCCGTGCCAGCTTTTTAAATACGCTTTCTTTGGTTTTTTCTAATCCCTTATCCAGGTTTTCTTTTTTATTTTTGCCAAATAGTCCGAACAATCCCATATTTCTATATTTAAATCACTTATAATCCTTCTTGCTCCATTTGACATTTCTTCTTACTTTCTAAGTAGGAAATGTAAAACGCTACTAAAGTAGGAATTTTAAATCATATTTTAAATACCTCCGGGAAATAGTTTCGGTCCGAAAAAAGCAACAAAAACCGGAATTCAACATTCTTCTGATAACCGGATGCCGGAAAGCTGTTTCCAATATAACCGGACGCCCGGAGCAACTGCAAAAAAAGCCCCCCACAGTTAGACTGTGAGGGGCTGAAATCAGGCGTCTACCTACTC
>CAJMSX010000090.1 GCA_905216195.1 uncultured bacterium | reverse complement strand
CTTTCGGACGAAATTTCTTTTAAAAAAGAGAAATAGTAGGAATTCCGCTTTTGAAAACCGGATTAAATTAAAAAAGATATGAAACGATTTTATTTCCTCTTTATCTTTCTGTTCGCATTTATCCTGGGGCAAGCACAGGATTTTCCGGAACCGATGCGTCCCAAACGAATTGTGAACGATTTTACAAACTTGCTTACCCCTCAGCAACAGGCGGCCCTGGAACAAAAATTACGGGCTTTTAACGATACCTCTTCTACTCAAATCGCGGTAGTAACTGTTCCTTCGCTAAACGGGTATGCCCCGAACGATTATGCACAACGGCTGGCTGAAAAATGGGGTATCGGCCAAAAGGGGAAAGACAACGGGATCTTGTTACTGGTTAAACCCAAGACGTCCCGGGAAAAAGGACAAGTCGCGATAGCGGTAGGATACGGGCTGGAAGGAGTTGTCCCCGACGCCATCGCTTCCCGCATCATCCGAAATGAATTGTTACCCGCTTTTCAGGAAGGACACTATTACAACGGTATCGATAAAGCCACGCAGGTACTGATGGACCTGACCGGAGGTGAATATACGGCAGAACAATATGCCAAACGTAATTCCGATGGAGGAATTGCCTGGTTATTGATTCCTTTCGGACTTATTTTTATTCTGCCTTTGTTTTTCCGCAGACGCCACGGTTTCACAACAGGAAGCAGAGGAAAAGACGGATTTCCCCCTATTTTTTTCGGAGGATTCGGAGGCGGGGGCAGCAGCTTCGGCTCTTTCAGCGGTGGAGGCGGTTCTTTCGGCGGATTCGGCGGGGGCAGCTTCGGCGGGGGAGGTGCCAGCGGGAGTTGGTAAGCACCTCGCACAAGAATACTTTACCTGCGCCGATAACCCGGTGCAGGTATTTTTTTTCACGGATGTCCCTTTCTCTTTCCAAACGTCTCACCGGGGAATCTAAAACGGATTCGGAACTTTTTCTACCGGAGAAAGTATAACAGAGAGAGACGATTTATTTTACAAAACCACTTATGGAAAAAGAAAAAGCGAAAATAGAACCGGGAACACCGACGATAGGAAAGGGATTTTCCATCATCATCGATACCAAAGGACCGTATTTTGTTTATGGCCGGCCACTTCTACAACAGGAATTTATTATTCCCAATGCAGCAGGCGAAGCCTGGGAATATAAAACGGGACATGTCTATAAAACCGAAAACGACCCCATGCCGCTCTGTCGTTGCGGTCATTCTCACACCAAGCCGTTCTGCGACGGCACGCATTCTCAGATCGACTGGGATTCTTCCCTCACAGCTCCCCGCACTCCTCTGCTGGACGAAGCCGAAACCTATGACGGTCCGGAACTACAATTAAAAGACAACATCAAATATTGCGTCCACGCCCGTTTTTGCATGGCGAAAGGCACGGTATGGGAATTGGTGGAACATTCCGATAAGGAAGAAGCCCGCGATCTGACGCTACGCGAAACCTTTTACTGTCCTTCCGGACGATTGAAAATAAAAGATAAAAAAAAAGATGAATTTGCAGAACCAGCGCTTACACCTTCCCTGAGTCTGATTGAAGACCCGCAAAAACAATGCAGCGGTCCCCTATGGGTAAAAGGAGGTATTCCTCTGGAGGACAGCGAATGTCATCCCTATGAAATCCGGAATCGGGTAACTTTATGTCGCTGTGGGGTTTCCGCTAACAAACCTTTTTGTGACGGGACACATCTGCAGGTCCGCTTTCAAGACGGCTTACCCGGTCCCTTCGTTCCGGCCACCACTCCGGACGAAACCCCGGACCTTACCGGAATGATCTGATAAAAAAGGCTGCTTATCTGAACTGCACTCCAAAAGTTTTTTGTCCAACTTTTGGGGGGCACTTCAATTCAAAATTACCCCACATTCATAAAAAAATAGGACGAAACCGTTAAGAGAAAATTACTTATCTGAAATTTTCCTGTACCACTTCGACTTTCGGAACCTTCAAACGGGTAGCCAGCCAGGTTTTGAAACGATTCTCTTCGACCGCTTCAGGTGTTTTGACGTACGACAGAAAAGCTATCGTCAGGGTGTCGTTCCTTTCCTGTTCAATATTGGTTCGCAGCAAACGGGAAACGGCAATGGTTTTGACATAAGGGAACAATATCTTTAATTCGGGCGTTATCTCCACAGTGGTAGAATCATAAGCGGTATAAGCCGATAAACGAGACCTTAACCGGGTAATCTCTTCCTTTTGCCGGGCCACTTTTTCTTGATTCAAACGATAAAAATCCTGCAAAACCAGATTATTCAATTCGTTTTCACGGCCTTCTTCTTTTTTATCGAAACCTTGTAATATATTCAGAGGAACATTTTTTAAGCCGTATTGTTCCATTTTTTGCCGTAACATTATGATAGATTCTTCCGGAACTTCTTTCCCGATCAAGGACACCGTAATGTTCCGGTCCGGCGCTTCCAGATGTACGCGTTTATTCACCACGAACGTATTCGGGAAATTGATTTCGTTGGCGATAAAACGATTGGCATTCGTTTCAAAAATATTGGTCCGGATCATGTTGTAGGTAATATAAATACTGGGAACCACCGTCAGAAAAATAATCGTATAAACAATCCGCTGCACTTTCTTTTCTCTTTCCTTATCTACAAAAGTCTTTTTGGAAAAATGCATCAGTTTTACTCCCAATGTCGTCGCGAAAGCGATAAAAACAGAATTGATCATATACAAATAAAAGGCACCGAAAAAATAACTCAAATTTCCACTCGCAATACCGAAACCGGCAGTACATAAAGGCGGCATCAGGGCAGTAGCGATAGCGACACCCGGAATGACATTACCTTTCAAACGGGTACTGGATGCTACAATTCCGGCCATTCCTCCGAAAAAGGCGATCAATACGTCGTATATAGTGGGAGTCGTACGGGCCAATAATTCGGACCGGGCTTCGTTCAAAGGAGAAAGCAAAAAATATAAAGTAGAAGTAAGAATCCCGAATATCGTAGCAATCGCCAGATTTCGAAAGGCTTTTTTTATCAATTCGAAATCGTTGATTCCCAAACCTAATCCGATACCCATAATAGGACCCATCAAAGGTGAAATCAACATTGCTCCGATAATCACTGCAGTTGAATTTACGTTCAATCCCAAAGAAGCAATAAAAATAGCAAAGATCAATACCCACAGGTTACTTCCTTTGAAATTAATCCCACTGCAGATATTCTCTACGGTCTGCGCTTCGCTTTCCCGGTCTTCCGACGGATCCAGAATTCCTTTCAAATAATTTTTAAAAGCCCTAAATAATTCCGCAAAATTCATAATATCAATCCATTAACTATAATACCCACCTCTAAACTCCACAAAGGAACAAATTTTTATACAAAGAATGATAAAAAATAAGTATTTAATTAAGAAATGAAGAGAAAGAAATCTAACCTTTCGGGAGAAATATCCCCATATCTTGCTGGTATGCAGTATAAGTGAACCGGATTACCGACCCTCAACAAGCCGCAACTCTTTTTTATCTTATTTGTTTAAAATAGAAAGTAAGAATGAATTTTTACAGATATAAAGAATGAGCACAGCGATTTTAATTCTTTGCAGGTTGCAGAAATTTCAACTGTTTCAATATACTTCCGGATTTATACCCTTTCCAGATTTTCTCGATTTTTCCTTCAGGATCAATCAAAATATAAGTAGGATACATCTTTATCCGATAAACGCTAAAAGCATAAGAAGTTTTATCCCATAAATCCAACCAGGTGATTCCCGCTTTTTGTTTTTGTCCCCATTCCTGCCAAACCGAACGGCTGGGATCATTCCACAAAGAAATAATCTCCAGTTTATCCCGGTACCGATCCAGAGCTTGGCTTAACTCCGGGATGGCTTCCAGGCAATAACCGCATCCACCGGAAGAAAAATCGAGTAAAACATATTTCCCCCTATATTCGGACAACCTATAAAATTGCCCGGTTTTATCTTCCAAAGAAAAATCCGGGGCCACATCTCCTTTTTTCGGCTCTTTTACTGATTGCGACAGCAAACGGCTTTTCAAACACTGGGCATAAAAATACTCTTGAAAACCGGCCGGAATTTGTTCGTATAATTCCGCCAACTCCTCCATCTTCATACTCTCCCTATTTTTATAAAGATGATAAATCGCCGGATAAGAAGCGATATTTTGACGGATGATGGCCATTTTTTCTTCTTTTTGAGATAAAGAATCGAGCTTGTCTTCTACCGGCTGATAAGCCAGGCAAGGCGAAATCATCCAAGCCGACGGATGTTTCAGTGGACCTTTTATACTCAAGGTATCCCCTTCCACCCATATTTTCCGCAATACCCGGATGCGGGAATTTTTTATCTCACAAATTTCAAAAACCACCGGTTTTTGCGAAACCAAAAAAACAACCGTATTTTGGTTATACTCCGGTTTAAAAGGCAATAACCCTTCGCAACCGAAATATAGTTTTTCTTCTGCTGACCAGCTGTCCTCCAAATCAAAATATATCCGAAGGGAATCAACCTGGGCTTTTACCGTAAAAAAAGGAGCTCCTCCCAGTAGTAGCAAAAAAAGGATATATTTTTTCATCTTATTATTTTTTGTTACAAATGTATATAAAACATTTATATTTTGATACAGATGAAAAACAATTTCACTATCCATCGGTCATCGAATTAATTCGCTTTCTGTTCCGGCGCAAATCCCGGTCCACCGGAGTAGGGTCAGTCACCCACCCCGTCAAGCACCGTGCCGGCAATTTAGGAATTGTAATTCTTTACAGGGGGATTTAGGAATAATAAACGGAGTAAACTCCCGGCCTGGGTACAGATGTAAGGAAATGACAGTTGATCCCTCTATTTTAGCGGCTACAAAACAGGATAAATCACTTATAGATCCCTCTCTCTTAGCCAAAACACAACAAAATATGAACTTACCTTATTCATTGAATCCCTATCCATGAGATAAGAAGGACATTCCTTTTAGCTAATATATTTATTCGCAATTATTGAATTTTCAATCCGATAAAATCAAAAATTTGTTTTATGTTTGCTTTTTTAAAACTAATGTCCTATATTTATAAAAAATAAATACCCTCATCACCATTAAATAGATGAACGATCGAAGTTCAACTCTATAAGGTAAAAACAAGATGAGTCAGCAATTGTGCAATATTTAAGGAAATAACAGTAAATACGAGAGCGACGAAACAAGAGTGTCTCGATGCATTTAATAAAGCGGCCTTAAGAATCGTGAGAAATTTCGCAATCAGTGGAAGTCTGGGGATTCTTACAGGTGGATTAGGAACAGTTGTAGCGGGTGTGGTAGCTTATATTTCGATCGATGAGGCAGAAAAGGATTATAACAATTGCATGAAAACAGCAAAATAATAATAATCAACTATATATTAGAAAACTGGATTATGAAAATAGATTATTTAAACAAATGGAAAGGCTTCTTCTGTGGGCCTTCTCCTATAGCACAAACCCTACGTTATCGTATTTTTAGAGATTTGATCGTTTTTGCATCCGCCATTGTTATTTGTTGCATAGCTCCCTGGGAACAGATCGGTATAAAGGAAAATTACTACCTGTTTTTTAAAAAGATGGCATTTGTTCTATTGGTATTGGCCGTCATCCCAATCCTCATCGATATAATAATCGATATTAAAAAAAATATAGTAAACATATCCTCATTGAGTATAGCAATAGGCTTAACCGGATTTGCATTTTTTGTCCTGTTTTTTAATTTTTAATTCTATAAGGTATGACCGCAAAGATAATCCCTCCCTCCCTTTTAAAACTAAGGGTAAACAGCTTACAGAAACACCGGAAGTAAAAGGCATTACAAAGGAGGATATTCATGCTGATCTATTTATAGCCGAACTGATAAAAAGATATGAAGCAGCAAAGGGAGAAATCGTATTAACGGAATATGATTTTCAAACCGGCCTATTGGAAAAATACAAACTCAGCCGACAGGAAAAGGAACAATACAGCTCATTTTTTATGTTACAAGAACTTCGAAATGAGTATGTGATTGAATTATTTCGTACGTACCGACATCCCAAAGTCGCTATTGTTTATGGAGCAGGTCATTTTTGGTTCTTATATGCAAAAATCAGAGATATGGGATTTGAAGAAGTAAAGAAAAAATGAAAACCAAAAATCCCTGATTCCTCTTTCCTGAAAAGAATAAAAAAAGCGCACAGGGAAGCGCCTCTATGCTCCTCTGTGCGACAAACAGGATGGGGTCATTTCGCTGACTATGCGGAATAAGCCCCCACGTTCTTACTCCGTCTTACTTTTTCCGCCTTTTAGAAGTTATTTTCTTAGGAATTTTCGGGGTTTCAACGATAGGCTGTAGCGAAGACAAATATTGTACAACAGCATATTTGGCTGCAGCGATCGTCTCCCGGTTCACTTTCTGAATGACGCTTCCCCGGGCCGCATCCTCGGTCGTAATATAACCTTCCATCAGCAACAACTGAACGATCATATTATTGACATTCGTTTCTTCACTGTATCCTTCCGCTCTATACAGAAGCCCGACTTTTTCCGAAAATTCCCGGGCAAAATCGCCGTAATTCGGTAAACTCATCAATTCTTCGTAGGTCTCGCTGAAGCTGCTCAATTCGATATTCAAATTCGGATTTACCAGAAGCGGACTAAATTCCTTACCGGGATCTACCGGAATAAAATTCACCAAATTACTCATATCTACTCTCCGGTTAATATCGTCCATACGCCGGTAATCGGCTTTACGCATATTTTCCAGTTGGTAAATAAAAAAATTATATCGCCACAATTCCGAACTATTCATTTCTCCATGAAAAATGGGGTAATATTTTTCATTTAACAGGCGTTTGACTTTAATTTTCCCTTCGTTGATTTCCGGACGGGAGACCCGCACTTCCTGGATAAGACGTTTCAACTCCAGCGCCGCTTTTTGAGGTCCGGTGATCTCCCGGCCTTTTTTACCGATCTCAGTGGATAAAATACCGCACTGTATATTGCGGGCGCCTCCTTCTCCATTTTTTCCGCCCCGCATCACTCCGATCAGGTTCTGCACCGCTTCGACTTGCCCTTCCTCAGATACAAAGGGTTGTACCCCGGGAGTACTGGCCAACGAATCGAATATGGAACTGTACATTTTCCTGGCAATCGGGATTTCGCGGCT
>CAJMSX010000089.1 GCA_905216195.1 uncultured bacterium | reverse complement strand
GTGGTAGGAATCAGGCAGACGAAAAGAGAAATAAAAGCCGCAATGGTGATGTTGGCCCCGGTATAGTCTCCGAAAGGCTTTAATGTGGCACATACCACCACAAATACCAGCGTAAAACCGGCCAGCAATATCGTCAATGCAATTTCATTCGGCGTTTTTTGACGGGAAGCTCCTTCCACCAAAGCGATCATTTTGTCTAGAAAGGACTCCCCGGGTTGGGTCGTTACCTGCACCCGGATCCGGTCAGAAAGCACCTTGGTTCCCCCGGTAACCGAACTTTTGTCACCGCCGGCTTCCCGGATCACCGGAGCACTCTCTCCGGTAATGGCGCTTTCGTCGATAGAAGCCAAACCTTCGATAATTTCCCCGTCCGAGGGAATGACGTCTCCCGCTTCACATTCAAAAATGTCTCCTTTCCGGAGCTGATTACTGCTCACCATCCGGATCTGTCCGTTCCGGACCACCTTCGCAGGGGTTTCCTCCCGGGTTTTCCTCAAACTGTCGGCCTGAGCTTTCCCTCTCGCTTCGGCTATAGCTTCCGCAAAGTTGCCAAACAATAAAGTAACGAACAAAATGAGGAAAACCGAAACATTATAACCCACGGAACCCTGTCCGCTATTCCCGGTTATACCGGTATATACCGTGACGACCAGCATCATGACCGTACACACTTCTACCACAAACATAACCGGATTCCGAAACATCGTTCGCGGATTCAATTTTACGAACGATTGTCTCATACTTTCCAGGACTAACTCTTTCGGAAATAAAGAAGTCGATTTATGATTTTTCATCTTATTATTCATGCATTTAAATTACAAATTCAGAAACTCGGCAATCGGCCCCAGCGTCAAGACGGGGAAAAAGGCCAATGCCGCCACGATAAAAATGACAGCAAACGTCATGACAGCAAAGGTGACGGTATCTGTCTTCAGCGTGCCGGCACTCTCCGGAATAAATTTTTTGGAAGCCAGCAAGCCGGCAATAGCCACCTGCCCCACAATCGGCAAATAACGGCCCACCATCAACACTACACCGGTAGTGAAATTCCAGAAATACGTATTATCGCCCAAACCTTCGAATCCGGAACCGTTATTGGCAGCGGCCGAAGTATACTCGTACAACATTTCGCTCAAACCGTGAAAAGAGGGATTACTCAGCCAGGCCTCCGCCAATTCGGGATGCCGGGCCGCCAAAAAGGAAGCGATGCCTGTACCTACCAAAATGACAAAAGGATGAGCCAAGGCAACGATCATCGCAATTTTCATTTCGCGGGCTTCTACTTTTTTCCCCAGAAATTCCGGGGTACGACCGACCATTAACCCACTGACGAATACAGCGATGATAATAAAGGTATAATAGTTCAGAAAGCCTACCCCCACTCCCCCGAACCAACAATTGATCATCATATTCAGCACGGTCAGCATACCCGTAAGCGGCATGAGGCTGTCGTGCATCCCGTTGACCGACCCGTTGGACGTTACCGTAGTCGTCTGGCTCCATAAAGCTGTCGCAGCACTTCCCAAACGGATTTCCTTTCCTTCCATAGCTCCGAGATCCTGGGCAATCCCCAACTCGTCTATCCGGGGATTCCCCTGCATTTCATAAGAATGGGCACCCACCACTCCGACCAGATAACCAAACAGCATAACGCCAAAAATCGTATAAGCCAGTTTTTTCCGTTTTAAATAAAATCCCAGGGCAAATACCATCGCCATCGGGATAATCAGAATCGCCCAGCATTCGATCACATTGGTCAAAAAAGTCGGATTCTCAAGCGGATGAGCAGAATTTACACCGAAATAACCGCCCCCGTTGGTTCCCAATTGTTTGATCGGAATGATAGCTGCCGCGGGCCCCTGCGATACGGATTGCGCTTTCCCTTCAAGCGTAGTCAATTCCATTTTTCCGTCGAATCCCATCGGGGTTCCGTTTAAAATCAAAATAAAACCCACCAACAAGGCCAAAGGCAGTAAGATACGGGTACAACTCTTTACCAGATAGACCCAGAAATTACCGATTTGCTTACTGCTTCGGGAGTCCATCGCTTTGAAGACGCCTGCCAAAGCCGCCATCCCCGTCGCAGCCGTAATAAACTGAAAAAGCATAATGACGAATAACTGGGTAAAATAAGACAATCCGCTTTCCCCGCTATAATGCTGCAAATTACAATTGACCATAAAACTGATGCAGGTATTAAACGCCAAATCCGGAGATTGTCCCGGATTTCCGTCAGGATTCAAGGGTAAAACTCCTTGGCAAACCAACAAGATCATCCCCCAGAAAAACCATACCACATTAAGGGTCAGCAGGGCTACCAGAAATTTTTTCCAGTTCATATCCTCCCCGGCATGAATGCCGCAAAATTTAAAAATCCGCCTTTCAACGGGCACCATAAAATCCGACCAGGTCCGTTCTCCTTTATAAACTTTCGCTATGTAGCGTCCTAGCGGATAGGCCAGCACAACCATAGCCGTAACCTGTAATATACTACCTAAAATTTCCGTATTCATCTTTTCAAATTTAGATTTCCGATTTTTTATCCCTCCCCATCAGGGAATTTCCTGATTTCCCCCAAACGGCTAAAACTCCTCGGGTTTGATCAGTACGTACATCAAATAACCGAACATAACCAGACTGAGAATAAACAATACTATAAACATTCTTTTCCTCCTTTCATATTTTTTCGAACCAATCAATACATTTGAAGAAAAACCAATAGCACAAACAAGCTATGCCGCACAAAAAAATAAATGACAAAATTTCCATACTTTTAATTTTAATGATTTATCGTATGGTTCTGTCCTCTTCCAAAGATGTGCCGGAAATATTCTAATAGAACATAAAAATGTGAATATCAATTACTTATAATAAGTAATCCGAAAACAGATTAGGCCACAACCTTTTCAAAATGAAAAAGGTTTTTCCATTTTAACAACAGGAAACGATCAGGAAAAGATTAAATGAAGGGACACATCCGGAAACCGGATGCTATAGAGAAAGCGGTAAGCATCTGCCGGAACGTATAAAGGGCCGCCACGGAAGGAAACCGGGACCGGCCCCGGGTAATCTCAGGGCCGGGAAACAATTTCAAAAGGAACACGCACGGATACGCCCTGTTTGATCAAATCGAACAAATTGGGATACAAGCGGACCTTAAAGGAATCCCAATCCCGGAACTCCATGCGGGTCCAACCGGCTTCGGCCAAAGCCAACGCACGGGGATAAGCCATATATGTTACCCGGTTGATATCTTTCATAGCCTCTCCCCATAAAGTCCCGGTGATACCTAAAATATGGGTTTGTTCTGCCAAGGGTTTACCGTACCCCGGATCAAAACGATAGCAAGTTTCCAGGGACGTCAGAGGCATACCCCAATTGTTGAATTCGGGCAGGTCTCCTTTCCATTGGGGATAATCCAAATAAGCATATTCTCCGGGAGCCATAATCAGCTTATTGCCGGATTTAGCCGTCAAATCCAGGCAAAGGGGAGTCAACCCGTAACGCCAGCTCACCAGAGTAACATCGGAGGGATAAGGGAAAAGATAATCGTGAGCCGGCGGAGCAATACGGTCTAGTTCACACCATAAAATAGCTTTCTTCCCGTTTTTCCGCACATCCGGAAGGATTTTTCCAAAAAAATAATTCATCAATTCTCCAGCTTCCGTATAGTTTCGTTTCTTCATCAAAGCGCGGCAGCGGTCGCATTTCAGCCAATTGTGGGAAACCGCAGCCTCATCACCTCCTAAATGTATCCATTCGGAAGGGAAAAGGGAAGCTACTTCCGCCAAAATGTCCCGGTAAAGGGTATATACTTTTTCATGGGCCGCACACAGCATCAGATTCTCCGTTTTACCCATCACTTTGGGCAGCGTATCCGTAGTGGTACATCCCAATCCGGGATAAGCCGACAATACGGCTACCGTATGTCCGGGTATGTCCAGTTCCGGGATAATCTCAATATGCCGGTCGGCGGCATAACGGACCAATTCCTTCAACTGGTCCTGGGTATAAAAGCCATTGTCCGGACCCTGCGAACCGGTTTCGGGATTTCGTCGGGCGCCGATCCGGGTCAAAGCAGGGTATTTTTTGATTTCGATCCGCCAGCCCTGATCGTCCGTAAGATGTAATTGCAACACATTGTATTTATAACGGGCCATCTGATCGATAAAAAATTTGACATCTTTCACCGGCAGAAAATGCCGGGCCGGATCGAGCATTAAAGCCCGGTAAGCGAAACGGGGTTCGTCCTCTATATACACAGGAGCTATTTGCCGCCGGACCGTCCGGCAAACATCACCTAACAAGAGCTGATCCAAAGTCATCAGCCCCCGGAAAACCGCTTCGGAAGTACTGCCCGTAATCGCCAACTTCCCGGAAGAAACATCCAATACATAATGTTCCCTGCCGGTGAGAGAAGAATCCACACATAAGAGGATAGAAGCCTGCTCCCGAACCGGAACGATTTCGGGAGACAAGCCCATCCGGGCCTGCAAGATGCGCTGTAATTCAAAAGCTTCGAAAGTCAAGGAAACGGAATCTATATAAATAGAAGTCCGGGAGGAAAGAAAAAAATCACCCGACGTTTCAACCGTCCGAATCCGGTTAGGGAGGGGTAATAAAGCGGATAAATTTTCCTGCGCATCAGCCCGTACATTACCTAAAAGCAATACTCCCGCTATCGCCAAAAGTTTCCTTAATTTTTCAAACATAGCCTTTAAAAATTGATTTATATTCCTTCTGTCTTGATACCGTATTCTTCTATTTTACGGTAAAGTGTGGTCAGGCCGATGTGCATCAGCCGGGCGGCTTCGGCTTTATTGCCCTGCGTATATTGCAAAACTTTGATAATGTGTTTTCGCTCCATACCCGCCAATTCGAAATCCGAATAACGATTTTCTCCGGAACCGGCAGAAGGCGTATTTTGCAGGTCTACCGGCAGATCGGCAACGGTCAAGCCCTCTCCTTCGGCAATAATCATACTTCGTTCCACCACATTCCGCAATTCGCGTACATTTCCTTTCCAGGGCTGACTTTTCAAAACTTCGATATACTGCGGATCTACCTCTTTCACCCGTTTGCCTACTTTCTCCTCAAACAAACGGATAAACGAATATACATACGTGGCAATATCCTCCGTACGTTCCCGTAACGGGGGTAAATGGATCTGGAAAACGGACAGGCGATAAAACAGATCCTCCCGGAAATGTTCCTCCCGGATTTCCTTTTGCAAATCCCGGTTTGTCGCCGCAATCACCCTCACATTTACCCGGGTCGGCTTCGTATCGCCGACTTTAATAAACTCCCCGGTTTCCAATATCCGCAATAGCTTAGCCTGAAGATCATAAGCCATTTCTCCGATTTCATCCAAAAAAATGGTTCCTTTATCCGCTTCTTCGAACAATCCCTTTTTATCTTTCAAAGCTCCGGTAAAAGCCCCGGCTTTGTGTCCGAACATTTCACTTTCCAGCAATTCCTTGCTGAAAGAAGAACAATTAACCGCTACAAAAGCTTTCTGTCTGCGGGAACTGTTATCATGAATAGCCTGAGCAAACACTTCTTTCCCGGTCCCCGTCTCTCCCGTCAATAATACCGGCACTTCCGTAGCTGATACTTTCCGGGCCAATTCCACTGCTTTTCCTAAAGCCCGGGACTTACCTAAAATATGCTCAAAAGAAGAGGTTTTTCCGGCCGCCGTTCCTACCCTCACCTGCTGACGGGCCGCTTTCGCCTTTTCCATAGCAGCGCTCAGCAAAGGTAGGATTTTAGGATTATCGTCCCCTTTGGTAATATAATCGAAAGCTCCGTTTTTGATGGCTTGCACCCCGTCGGGAATATTGCCGTGAGCCGTCAGCATAATCACTTCGGTCGAAGGCTTCGTTTTTTTAATAGTGGTAACCAATTCCACTCCGTTTCCATCCGGCAAGCGAACATCGCATAACACCACTTCCGGATCGGCCGCCATCAACTGTTTCATACCTGACTTACAAGTATCCGCCTGTAACACTTCATATCCTTCCAGTCCGATGATGCGCGCCAACAACCCTCTCAATTGACTTTCATCATCTATAATCAGTACCTTACCCATACTTTCTCGATTAAGTTTACAAAGATAATAATAAGTATGAAAATTCAATTTAAACCGCCTTTTTTCGGAGAAGACGCAAGTAGCCCGGTCCTGACAAACCGGGAACCTACTGACCTAAAGTGTCAGGAATCGTTAAATATTCAAAAAGCATTTCTGCAATATCGTCATTCGTCGTATCTTTGGAGAGGATGGTACATTTTTTGTACGATTTTCAATACAACTTAATTAGAAAACAACATGGAACACACAGCATTATTTGCAGGCAATATGTGGATTTGGGTGATTTTCATCGGATTCACGCTTATTAGCTGGCTGATCAGCAACCAATTAAAAAGTCGTTTTGTCAAATATTCCAAAATACCCACCGCTAACGGTATGACCGGACGGGATGTAGTCGAAAAAATGCTCAGGGACAACGGGATAACGGGAGTGAAAATCGGGAGTGTGGAAGGGCAACTTACCGACCATTACAATCCCGTCAACAAAACCATCAATCTCAGTAAAGACGTGTATTACGGAAACAGTATCGCAGCTGCGGCCGTAGCCGCTCACGAATGCGGTCATGCCGTACAACACGCCAAGGCATACAGCATGCTGAAATTACGTTCGGCTCTCGTACCCGTCGTAAGTTTTGCTTCCCACTGGGTGCAATGGATACTTTTAGCGGGCATCTTAATGGTAAATACCTTCCCTCAGTTGTTGCTGGCGGGTATCGTTCTGTTCGCGGCAATGACCTTATTCAGCTTCATTACGCTTCCTGTAGAAATCGACGCCAGCCACCGCGCTTTAGCCTGGTTGAGAAATTCCGGCATTACCGATTACCAGACACAAGGATATGCGTTCGACGCTTTGAAATGGGCAGCCTATACTTATGTCATCGCCGCACTTTCCTCTCTGGCAACCCTGTTGTATTACATCATGATCTATTTGGGAAGAAGAAATTAAACCTCACATCAGTTGACGAATAAGGCTGTTCCCCGGAAAAGGAACAGCCTTTCTTATTTGTTTCGGACTATGCCGGGACTACAGCTTCCGGTAGGAACCGGGCATTGAAAAAAATCTAGCAATCTTTAAATGCTTTTTTTATTTCGTCCACGTAATCCAGCTTCTCCCAGGTAAACAACTCTACTTCTTTTTCTATCGAAGGCCAGTAGCAGGAAGTGAATACCTTTTTGACTACCTGGGGAGTACGTCCCATATGTCCGTATGCCGCCGTTTCCCGGTAAATGGGATTCCGCAACTTCAAGCGCTCTTCTATCGCTTTCGGCCGTAAATCGAACAATTCCCCAATTTTCCCGGCAATCTCCACATCCGATAGTTTCACCTTCGAGCTGCCGTAAGTATTTACAAAAATACCGACCGGGCGGGCAATACCGATAGCGTAAGAAATCTGTATCAATATCTCGTCGGCTACACCGGCCGCCACTATATTTTTAGCAATGTGCCGGGCGGCATACGCTGCCGACCGATCCACTTTCGAAGGATCCTTTCCGGAAAACGCACCCCCTCCGTGAGCCCCTTTTCCTCCATAGGTATCCACGATGATTTTACGCCCGGTCAGTCCCGTATCCCCGTGGGGACCTCCGATCACGAATTTACCGGTAGGATTGACATATAAAATAAGTTCCTTATCGAACAAAGCCTGTACCCGTTTCGGTAATTTTGCTTTTACCCGCGGTAAGAGTATATCCAGAATTTCTTTCCTGATCCATTCCACCATAGCTCCATCCGCCTTCAGCTGGGCCT
>CAJMSX010000088.1 GCA_905216195.1 uncultured bacterium | reverse complement strand
GCAAGGGCTTTTATTACACCGGGCTTTTTTGGGAGTTGAAGAAACCAAACGGTTTATATCCGAACAGCTGCAGTTGAAAAAAGAAGAACGGGAGGCCATCAGTATCGGAGTCCACGGTACCGGTACGAGTTGGATAGAGTTTTTTAAATGGCTGAACGATACCTATGGGAAAGAGGGAGACGATTCGGTCTGGTTTACCAGTATGGAAGAGTATTATGAATACAATTATTTCCGGATACACGGTCGTATCGAGAAAGAGGTAAACGGGAACACGTTGAAAATCCGGGTGTCACTTCCTGCGGAGGAATATTTCTATTATCCTTCGGTAACCTTGAAGGTGAAGGGGGTGAAGAAATCGGATATCGCCTCGGTTTCCGCCGGAGCCGTTGTAAAAGGGTTGTCCTGGGGTGAAGGTTCGGACGGGTTGATTATCAATATCGATTGCCGGAAATACCTCTTGGAACACGCCACGCATTTTGTGGAGCAGTATGAGAAAAACAAAACGGACATCGCTTTGCGGGATGCCCGGTATTTTGTAAATATGCTGAAGGATTCCCCTCAGAAAGCAGCTTTATTGAAAAGAATCCGGTAACCTCCGGTTTAGTCCAGTTCCCGGATGACTTTCTCCATTTGTTTTGTCCAGGAAAGGTTTTGTATGGAATTTCGGATTTGTACGGGCGTCCAGCTTACCGAACGGTAGAACCGAATGAGGTGGGGAATGGAAACCGGACTCTCATCGGGGGAAATTTTCAGAATATAAGGCATTTGCTCGAAATCTTCGTCCGTTTCCGAATAGATGAAAGGAATTCCGCGGGCGGCATACTCTCTGTTTTTGAGGGTTTTGATGTCTGTAATGCCGCTGCGGTGACGTCCCAGACTGCCTATTCCCAGATCGCATTGTTGGAAGAGGGAGGTGAGGGAATCTCCGTAAAGGGCTCCGTGGAAAACGACATAAGGTTCCAGCCCGTGCATCCGGATCAGAGGCAGGATGTCTTCTTCTTCTCTCGGGCCGGAAAAATTCCCCACCAGGTGGAAATATACCTTGTATTCCGGTTGACCGGCGTAATAACCGGCCATTCCTTTGATCAGACGGTCGTATGCATGCCAGTAATGAATTTCGGCTACACCCAGCAGATGGAGTTCCCGGGAAGTGTCGTTTAGGTGTGTTTTTACCGGTATGTCCCCGAAGTTAATACCATTCGATATGCGGATGGTAGGAACTCCGAATATGGTAGGAGAAGGCGAGAAAGTAACAATTTTCTGGAGTTGGCGTCCCAGGCTTTTCCGGAAACATTTATCGACGAACAATTCCAGTTTCATAAACGGGGTGATGTATTCCTGATCGTAAGGATAAGTCGGTATTTCCATGACGCAAGGAATGCCTTTTTTTTTCAGCCGGCGGATCATTCGGATGGTGAAAGGATTGGCGTTGTGGAAGGAACGGATATAGACCCAGTCGATGCCGTTTTGGAGCGCGAAATGAACCACAGCATTATACTCTGTTCTTTTTCGTATCGGTGCCAGTATGCTTTTGCCGTAATCCTGTAGGATAGCGTCGTCTATCATCCGGACCCGGTGTCCGTCTTCCCGGATTTCATAATGACAAAGCAAAACCCGGTGTCCGTTCGCTTTTAAACCGTCGATCTGGTATAAGATTTTTTTACTGATACCGCTGGTACTCGATAGTCCGTGAAAGATAAGAAAAAGAATGTTCATGATTCGGGTTTTACGAAAGGGGCATATACCCCGGAATTTTTCCTCCGGCTGTTTTAAGTCATAACCTTTCCGGACAAAGGTACTGCTTTTATGATATGTTTTATATCTTTGCCGAATAAAATACAGGTATGAAAATTTGTTTCTATTGCGATTCCATATTTACTTTCGGTGGGGTGCAACGGGTATTGGCCGTTCTCGCCAAAGCCTTATCGGAAAAGCATGAAATAACCGTATTAACCCGGGACGACCCCTCGCAAGAGAACAGAAAGATGTATGGGTTGGAAGGGACGAAGGTACATTTTCTTTATATCCGGTACCCGGAATTGCCTTTTTATGAATTTTTCCCCTGTAAAGTTTACAGTTTACTCTATAAAAAAGTATTGCCTCAAAACCGTTTGACTACCCGTTGGTATTCCCGTTCTTCTTTTCCACCCTCTTATGAGAAATTACTGGCGGAAACTTTAAATGCCGGAGAATACGACCTGGTGGTGGGTGTACACGTATTCCCGTCTTTATTTCTGGCAGGGATCAAGAAACGCCTGAAAGCGAAAACAATCGGATGGCTTCATAATTCGTACGACGCTTTTTTTCATCAACCCGGATTGTGGTTATGGAAAGGGGAGAACCGGTTTAAATACCAGATGCAACTGTTGGACCGGATTGTGGTTTTAACGCAGGGAGACCGGTATTTGCTACGGGAAAGAATGGGATTGGACGCTGTCGGAATTTATAATCCCCTGACTTTGGAAGCCCGGGGAACGGGATCGCCGGCCCATAAAAAATTTTTAGCCGTAGGCCGAATGAGTAATCTGATGAAGGGATTTGATATTCTGATAGAAGCTTTTGCCCGGTTTGCCCTGGAGAATGCTGATTGGACCCTGGAGATTGTGGGAGAAGGACCGGACGAGCCTCTTTTCCGGGAGTTGATCGCCAAATACTGTCTGGAACACCGGATTACCATATACCCTTTTACCTCGGACATCCAAAAGCATTACGCTTCGGCCAGTGTGTTTGTATTGAGTTCCCGTTGGGAAGGATTCGGTTTGGTGTTGCTCGAAGCCCTGGCGCATGGTCTACCGGTAATCGCCAGCGATCTTCCGGTATGCAAGGAGTTGCTGGAAGGACTGGATTGTTGCTCTTTTTTTAAAAGTGAGGATGCGGAAGAGCTGGCCCGGCGCATGCAGCAGATTGTTACTTCCTCTTCCTGGGAGGACTGGCAGGAGGAAGCCCGGAAGTTTACCGGAAAATTTTCGGTGACGCATATTGCCGGGCAATGGGAAGAGTTGTTTTCCACTATGTTTTAAACGCGGCAAGCTATGGCAGAATCAAGGGTTCATAAAAGCATTCTGAATGCCAAAGTCAATCTGGTATTTTATTTTATCACTTTATTTTTATCCTTTTTCTCCAGAAAGATTTTTTTAAGGTGTTTGGGAGATGATTTTGTCGGGTTGACCGGAACCTTGAGCAATCTGCTGGATTTTTTAAATCTGGCGGAACTGGGAATCGGGTCCGCTATAGGAGTGGTATTGTATAAGCCTCTCTTTGAGCAGGACCGAATGAAAATCAATGAAATTATTTCGGTGTTCGGTTATTTCTACCGCATGGTCGGGCTGGTTATTTTGGGAGGAGGCATCGTTTTATCCGGCTTTTTACCTTTAATATTTGCGAAAACGGAGTTCGATCTTTCGTTGATTTATTTTGCTTTTTATGCTTTTCTGACCTCTTCTCTCATCGGCTATTTTGCCAATTATAAACAGACTTTACTGGGGGCTGACCAACGGAATTATGTGATTATCGCTTGTTTCCAGACTTCGAATTTGGTGAAAACCCTGGTGCAGATCGCATTTGCCTATTATACGCGGAATTACTACATCTGGGTGGCGGTGGAACTGGTTTTCGGAGTAATTTACAGTGTAGTGTTGAATTGGAAGATCCGGCAGGTATATCCCTGGCTTCATTCGGAAATCAAAAACGGAAAAGCGTTGCGCAAACAATACCCTTTGATTATGACTTATTCCAAACAATTGTTCGTGCATAAAATCGGTTCTCTGGTTCAATTTCAGATCAAGCCTCTTTTGATTTACAGTTTCGTTTCCCTCCAGGTGGTGGCTTTTTACGGAAATTATGCGTTGGTGGTGGATAAAGTGTCCCTGCTGATTAAGAATATTCTGGGAAGTACAGGGGCCGGGGTGGGCAATTTGGTTGCCGAAGGAGACCGGAAAAAGATCAAAAAAGTGTTTTGGGAATTGACGGCTTTGAATTATTTTATTGCCGGGGTGCTGGTATTTTCGATTTATCATCTGATCGCACCTTTTATCGTTTTATGGGTGGGCCCGGAGTATGTATTGAGCAAACCGGTTCTATGGATTATACTGGGGAATATGTTTATCGCCCTGACCCGGGGCACTAACGATCAGTTTATATTCGCCTACGGTTTGTTCAGCGACGTATGGGCTCCGGTCGTGGAAGTCGTCATGAGTTTGTCTGTATCTCTTCTCGGCGGTTTTTGGTGGGGCCTGGAGGGAGTATTGTCCGGAAGTCTGGTGAGTATGCTTCTGATTATCGTATTGTGGAAACCTTATTTTTTATACAGTCGCGGCTTTCAGGAGAAATTATCGGAATATTGGAAAGAAGTGTTGAAATATTTGCTGTTGATCGGCGGAGGATGGGGAGTGTGCGGATATGCGATTCGGTTTCTGCCGATCGATCCTTATCAGGGGTTCCTGAACTGGATTTTATATTCTTCTGTAACTGTCGGGGTACTGGGCGTTTTTTTTGTTTTTCTTTTTTATATCTTTACGGCAGGGTTCCGGTATTTTATAGCCCGGTTTTTTCATCGTTTTTTTAAACGTTAACGTCATGAGCGACCTGATAAAGATTCTGATATGTACGCATAAAGAGGTAGAATTGCCCGGACACGAATATTTTTTCCCGATTCAGGCCGGCACGGAAATTGCCCAAGTAAGCCTGCCTTACGCCCACGATAATACCGGGGATCATATTTCCGGTAAAAACCGGAATTATTGCGAACTTACTGCTCATTATTGGGCCTGGAAAAATTTGAGGGGGACGGAGATTATCGGTTTGAATCATTACCGCCGGTATTTTGATTTTTATCGTCCCGCCCGGCGGTTTTCTCCCGACAGGCTATTTGTCAATGCCCGGGAATTTCTGAATACCCCTTACCAATTTCCGGACTTACCGTCCTTATTGCAGAAATACGATATTATTTTGCCTGTCAAACGAACGTATCCTTTTAATCTGGTTATTCAGTATGCGGAGGCTCATATCATCGACGACTGGAAAATTCTGAAGGAAGTCATCGGAGAACTATCGCCGGAATACATTCCCGCTTTTCAAAAAACCATGGAGCAAAGTAACGCTCTCTCTCACTACAATATGTTTATTACGGTCTGGTCCCGTTTCCAGGAGTATTCCGAATGGTTATTCCGCATTTTGTTCGAGGTGGAGAAGCGTATCAAGATATCCGCTTATCCGGTGCAGGCGCGGGTATTCGGTTATATGTCGGAGCGTTTGATGAATGTGTATTGCGAATACCATAAGTTGAATGTCGCCTATTATCCGGTAATTATGCCTTTGGAGGATTACCAGGGAGGAGCCAACCCCGGCAATCTGAGGTATATGCTTCGGAAGACGAAATACAATTTATCTTATCTCCTGAATAAACCCCGATAGCCTTCCCGGGCATATTTTTGCTTTCATCGGGGGACCGGTTTTACGGGCTTTCCGCAAGAGGGCCCCAGGCGGATTTTTCAGGAAAAAAGGTTTCCCAAGGCCTTGATCAGACGTATGCATCCGAAAGCATGTCGTTCTGCCAGCCAATAGATCAGTTTCTGCCCCTTCGAAAAAGAATACTGCCGCCAGGCATAATTTGCTTCGGGGTGAATGCGGGCCCACTTCCGGTAATCTTTCAGTTGCCTGTCCATCAGGAAACGGTTTTTGGTAATAAATATTCTGCCCTGCCATTCTTTTTCCACTGAAGGGAAGATGCCTTTTTGTTCGCAGAAGCGGCGGATGGCCATCGCCGCTTCAAGGAATTGCTCTATATTTCCCAGGGAAGGAACGGTATATCGGGAGGGGTTATACTGTACATAATGATAGAGTGTATCGGGGACAAAACCGATTTTTTGCGCATAGTAGTACAATTCTGTACATACCACATCATCTTCTCCGATATGAATCCCCTTCGGAAATTTTATACCGTTGGCGGTATAGAGTTCCCTTTTCACCAACAGTTTCCAGAGATAAGCCTTGACTTTTAAGGAAATTATATTTTTGAGCTGGAGCTCCCGGTTGAGTGTATAAGCTTCATGGACGGGAATCTCCCGATCGGTTTCATTGATGAAAAAATCGCAGGCGACGATATCTGCCTCTTCCTGCCGGGCTTTTCGGTATAAGTATTCGATCATACGGGCTTCGATCCAGTCGTCGCTGTCGACAAAAAGCGTATATTCTCCGGTGGCCTGTCCAATCAAGGTATTCCGCACAGAGGCGATGCCTTGATTGTGTTCGTGTCGTAAAATTTTTACCCGGTCTTTTTTCTCCGGGAATTCGTCGACGACGTTTTCCAATCTAGCGAGGCTACGGTCGGGACTGCCGTCGTCGACAAATATATATTCCAGGTCTTCGAAAGTCTGGGTAAACAAAGAACGTGCGCAACGTTCGATAAAGTTCTCGACTTTATAGACGGGGACCAGAACGGATACCTGCGGTGGTTTCATAAAATCTCCATATTTAGAACTTTGGCTACGATTTGATGCATATCGTAATATTTATATTCCGCCAGCCGTCCTCCGAAAAGGACATTCTTTTCCCGGTTTCCCAGAAGTTGGTATTTTTGTAAAAGCTGCTCGTTGGTCTTATCGTTAACGGGATAATAAGGCTCGCTGCCTTTTTTCCATTCGGTGGAATATTCCCGGCTGATGACGGTATGGGGTTGTTGTCCGAATTCGAAATGTTTGTGTTCGAGTATTCTCGTGTAGGGTATCTCGGCATCCGTATAGTTGATAACGGCGTTTCCCTGAAAGTTGGGACATTCCAGAGTTTCCTCTTCAAAGCGTAAACTCCGGTAAGCTAAGGGGCCGTAGCAATAATCGTAATATTCATCGATGGGACCGGTATAGAGAATGCGTTCGGCCAATCCGCTAAAATAGCTCCGGTCCTGGAAAAAATCCGTCTGAGTGCGAACTTCCGTATCCTTTAGTAGGCTATCAATCAGCTTATTGTAACCTCCGATCGGGATTCCCTGATACAAGTCGTTGAAATAGTTGTTATCGAAGGTAAAACGGACGGGCAGGCGTTTGATAATGAAGGAGGGAAGTTCGCAAGCTTTCCGTCCCCACTGTTTTTCGGTATATCCTTTAATCAATATTTCGTAGATATCGCGGCCTACGAGAGAAAGGGCCTGTTCTTCCAGATTGGCGGGAGACAAAATGCCCGCTTGCCGGCGTTGCTCTTCGATTTTAGCCCGTGCCGCTTCGGGGGTAGCGGTCCCCCAAAGGGCGTAAAAAGTATTCATGTTGAAAGGAAGGTTATACAATTTCCCCTTATAAAAAGCCAGGGGAGAATTGGTATAACGGTTGAACTCCACCAGGGAAGTGACAAAATCCCATACCTTTTTATCCGAAGTATGGAAAATGTGGGCTCCGTATTTGTGGACGTGGATTCCTTCGGTATATTCACAATATATATTTCCTCCCGTATGGGGACGTTTATCGATAAGGAGGACTTTTTTACCTGCCTGACGGGCTTTGTAGGCGAAGCAACTTCCGAATAGTCCGGCTCCAACAATGAGATAATCGTACATCATGATAAGCTAACAAAGTGTTTTGTAAATCCGGTATACTTCATCCGATACGCGCTGACTGTCGAAGCGCCGGCGTACCAGTTCCCGGGCAGCATTCCCGTACTCCCGCATTTGTTCCGGATGGTCGAGATAGTCCTTATACCCTTCTGCCAGTTTTACGGGATCGGAAAAAGGAATGATTTTTCCGTTTATCCCCTGGGTGATCAATTCCCGGGTTCCGTCGGTGGGGGTAACCACTAAGGCCTTGCGCATGGCCATGGCTTCCAGCAGAGCGATGGAAAGACCTTCCCACAGACTCGGCAGACAAAAAACGTCCAAAGCGTGCAACAGGTCCGGAATGTCCTGGCGGAAAGGAGACAGCCGGATGTAAGAGGAAGCGTTTTTTTCCTGGATATACTGCCGGACTTTTTCTTTCAGTTCACCCTCTCCTACGATCAGGGCTTTTATCCGCGGATCGGACTGGTGAGCCAGAAAAACGCTTTCGACGAAGTCCAGAGGCGCTTTTTGGACAGTCAGGCGGGCAATCAGCCCTACTACAAAATCCTCTTGCCGGAAGTCGAATTCCCCCCGGATGTCTTTAAACGTACGGTCGGGATTGAAACGGTCCAGGTTTATGCCGTTTTCGATGACTTGTGCGTTTTTCAGTCCGAAGGTACGTTCGCCGGTTTCCCTGTTGCTTTCGGAGACGCAAATCGTCCGGCTGCTCAGTTTGCAAATCAGTTTTTCACTCCAGGCCCTCAGGGAATGGATGAAGTGG
>CAJMSX010000087.1 GCA_905216195.1 uncultured bacterium | reverse complement strand
ATGTCCAACCTGGTTATTTCTCTGGTGTCCCACGTGATTCCGGATAAAATCCGCATCCCTTCCTTCATCGTCATTATTGCCGCATTTGTAACCATAGTGGACATGTCTATGGCGGCTTATTTACCCGCCCTGCACGCCGCATTGGGACTCTTTATCCCTTTGATTGTGGTAAACTGCATCGTACTCGGACGTGCCGAAGCCTTTGCTTCCAAGAATAAAGCCCTTCCTTCCATATTGGACGGGATGGGAATGGGCTTAGGCTTCACCATGAGCCTTACAATTTTGGGAAGCATCCGGGAGCTACTGGGAAGCGGTAAAATTTTCAACCTGCCGATTTATAACGAAAACTACGGTATGCTGATCTTCGTGTTGGCTCCGGGAGCCTTTCTTGCCCTGGGCTATCTCATTGCAGCGATCAACAAAATCAGAAAAGCTTAACCTGTAAATTCGAAACGTTATGGAATATATATTAATTTTTATAGCTGCTGTTTTCGTCAACAACATCGTGTTAGCGCAGTTTCTCGGTATCTGCCCCTTCCTGGGCGTATCGAAAAAAGTCTCTACAGCATTGGGAATGACAGGAGCCGTGACCTTCGTAATGATATTAGCTACGATCGTTACTTTCATTGTACAGAAAACCGTGTTGGATCCGTTCAATATCCGGTTTATGCAAACGATCACCTTTATTCTGATCATAGCGGCTCTCGTTCAGATGGTAGAAATCATCCTGAAAAAAGTAAGCCCTTCCTTGTATCAGGCTTTGGGGGTATTCTTGCCCCTCATCACGACGAATTGTGCCGTGCTGGGAGTCGCCATCATGGTCATTCAGAAAGATTTCAGCCTGCTCGAATCCGTCATTTTCGCCGGTTCGACGGCCATCGGTTTCGGCTTGGCTCTTACCATCTTTGCAGGGATCCGGGAACAGCTCGATCTGGTGGATGTACCCAAAGGGATGAAAGGATCTCCCATTGCATTGATCGTCGCCGGATTACTGGCCATGGCTTTTATGGGATTTTCCGGAATCGTCAAATAAGCCTACCCAACCCTTTCACTTTACCGGACATCCCTATCCCTTCATCCGACGGGATTCCGCAGAAAAAGTCCGGAAATTGCGGAAAAGTAAATCCCGAAAGTCAACCTTCACTTTCGGGATTTAAAACGCTTCGAAGAAGTCTTTCACCTGGACATGTGAAAAATCCGGTATCACAATATCCGCCCTCTTCCGGATCGGATAATCCCTTTCTCTTTTCTTGCATCGGTTGATCTATTTTTTAAGATTCTTTATTTTCCTCCGCAAGTATTAAAAACATTCGGCAAAAGAATAATTTCTCCGGATAACGTAAATTTTCTCCCCAGCGTTCGTATCTAAAAAATATATCCTAATTTTGTATCGGTTTATTTTACATTAATCTCCCCAGCGTATGCAGCTATCCCTCACCCATCCGATCTTTAAAATTCTTTCCGGCATCGCAGCCGAAAAGGGAATAGAAATTTTTGTCATCGGGGGATACGTCAGAGACCTTCTGCTGCACAGGCCTTCCAAAGATATCGATATTGTCGTGCACGGAAACGGCATCGAATTGGCGGAAACCGCCGCAAGCCGTCTGGGCAAACTTCATGTCTCCGTTTTCAAAAACTTCGGAACGGCAATGTTCCGTTATAAAGGCATGGACATCGAATTTGTGGGAGCCCGGAAAGAATCTTATCGTTCCCATTCCCGCAAACCGATCATCGAAGAAGGTTCTATCGACGATGATCAAAAACGCCGGGATTTTACCATCAATGCCTTGGCTATTTCCCTGAACCCAGAAAATTACGGCGAACTGATCGACCCGTTCGGGGGAATAGGCCATCTCGAAGAACGTATAATACAGACACCCCTGGAACCCGGACTTACTTTTTCCGACGATCCGCTACGCATGATGCGGGCGATTCGGTTTGCTGCCCAGCTCAATTTCCGGATCGAAACGAATACCTTCCGAGCCATAGGCGAATACAGAAAACGCCTGACGATCGTTTCGACCGAACGGATCATGGATGAATTCAATAAGATCATGCTTTCTCCCGAACCTTCCAAAGGAATTATGCTGTTGGAAGAATCGGGCTTGCTGGAACTGTTTTTTCCCGAACTTACCGCATTAAAAGGCATAGAAGTCATCAGCGGCATCGGACACAAAGACAATTTTTATCATACCCTGGCCGTTCTGGATTCGGTAGCCCTGCACAGTGAAGATCTGTGGCTGCGTTGGGCAGCGCTCCTTCACGATATCGCCAAACCGCTTACCAAAAAATTCATCAAAGGACAAGGCTGGACTTTTTACGGACACAACCACATGGGCGAACGAATGGTCGCCCGGATTTTCAACCGATTGAAACTTCCCCAGAACGAAAAAATGAAATATGTACAGAAACTCGTCTCTCTGCATATGCGTCCCATCGTCCTTTCCGAAGAAATAGTGACCGACTCGGCCGTACGCCGTCTACTGTTCGATGCGGGGAACGATATAGACGACTTAATGACTCTGGCCGAAGCCGACATTACCTCCAAAAATGAAGAAAAAGTAAAACGCTTTTTAAATAACTTCCGGATGGTGCGCCGGAAACTGAAGGAAGTAGAAGAAAAAGATTCCATCCGCAATTTTCAACCTCCGGTCAGCGGAGAAGAAATTATGGATACGTTTCAATTACCGCCTTGTCGCCTCATCGGAGACATAAAAAATGCCATCAAAGAGGCTATTCTCGACGGCATTATCTCCAACAACTATGAAGAAGCGCGGACTTATATGTTCAAAGTCGCCCAAGAATTGGGCGTCCCGAAACCCTGATTCTCAAATTTTTTTGCCGGCAAATTTGGGCACAATCATTTTCAGGGCATTTCGGTGAACTTTTAACCGGATCGGCGGACTCATTTCCAAAGCCTCTCCGTCTACATGGACTTTCCGGATATCTCCTTCCACTACAGCTTCCTTACACTGAATCTCCTTAAAATATTTCATCCTTGTCAGGCCGGAATTCAGCAAATAGATCAAAAAAGGAATGAGGGCCAGGTAAGAAGGACGTTTGAGCAGGCAAAGGTCCATCAATCCGTCCCTTAGCGAAGCCTGCGGAGCGATACGGGCATTATTTCCGTACTGCGTACTGTTGGCAAAACTCAGGATGAAACACTGATCCGTCAATTCGTGTCCGTCGTAGGTGATTTTATAAGTTTTCCCGGTATACTGAAACCACATTTTTATTCCGGCCCGAAGGTAGGAAAGTATGCCGCGGGTTTTAAAGCGATTGAATTCATGAGCCACCTCCGCATCGAATCCGACCCCGCTTACATTGAGGAAATAAACCCCGTTCATTTCCAGCATATCAATATAGGCATAGGATTCCAGTAAAATTTGTTTCAGCGCTTTTTTCATCGATAAGGAATAACCCAAATGCCGGGCAAAGCCATTGCCGCTTCCCAGAGAAACAATGCCAAAAGCCACTTCGCTTCCGTACAGAGAGGTGCCCACTTCACTCACGGTACCGTCTCCTCCTACGGCTATAATATGGGTATATTCGCCTGCGGTTACCGCCTCTTTAGCGATGATCCGGGCATGTCCGGCATACTCAGTAAACCGGATCGTATAATCGATATGCCGGAATTCGATCAAGGTTTTAATCTTTTCCGGCAATTTTTTCCCCCATCCGTAACCGGAAATAGGATTGACGATAAATAGCACGCGCATAGAACAAGTATTATCTTCCGATACTATAATAGGTATATCCAAATTCCTTCATTTGTTCCGGATCGTAAATATTACGGCCGTCGAAAACAATTTTTTCTTTCAATGCCTTTTCGATATAAGTGAATTTCGGAATTTTAAATTCCTGCCATTCCGTAACGACCACCATCGCATCGGCATCTTTCAGCGCATCGTACATATTGGAAGCATATTCGATCCGATCACCGATACGCCGGCGGCATTCCTGCATGGCCACCGGATCGTAGGCCCGTACCGAAGCGCCGGCGGAGAGCAGTTTCTCAATCAAAACCAAAGAAGCGGCTTCTCGCATATCATCCGTAGCCGGTTTGAAAGATAACCCCCAAATTCCGAAACGCCGGCCCCGTATATCCTGCCCGTAATGTCTCATAATCTTCTCGAAGAGTAATCCCTTTTGCCGTTCGTTGACCCGTTCTACGGCTTTCAGTACTTCCATCCCGTAACCCGATTCCTCCCCGGTTTTAATCAAAGCTTTCACATCTTTTGGAAAACAGGAACCTCCGTAACCGCAACCGGCATTCAGGAATTTTTTCCCGATACGGGTATCGCTTCCGATCCCCCGCTTTACTGCATTTACATTAGCACCCACGATCTCGCAGAGATTAGCGATATCGTTCATAAAGGAAATACGGGTCGCCAACATGGAATTAGCGGCATATTTTGTCATTTCAGCCGAAGGAATATCCATAAAAAGAAGGGGAGTATTATTCAGTACAAAAGCGTGATAAAGCCGTTCCATCGTTTTTTGCGCCCGTTCCGATTCCACTCCGATAACAATACGGTCCGGCGCCATAAAATCTTTTATGGCATCCCCCTCTTTCAAAAATTCGGGATTGGAGGCCACATCGAATTCCACCTTCTCTCCTCTTTTTTTCAATTCGCTGAGAATCGTTTCTTTTACTTTCCGGTTGGTACCCACCGGCACGGTAGATTTCGTTACGATCACCGCATAATGATCGAGTAATTGCCCGATTTCCCGTGCCACTCCCAATACATATTTCAAATCGGCACTCCCGTCCTCATCGGGAGGGGTACCGACAGCAATGAAGACGGCATCGGCATCTTTCAGCGATTCCTGCATCGAAGTCGTAAAGAATAACCGCTCATCCGCCCGGTTTTTAGCGACCAGTTCCGCTAATCCCGGTTCATAAATGGGAATATCGCCCTCGTTCAGTAAAGCAATCTTAGACGCATTGACATCCACACAGGTAACCGTTACTCCGGTTTCAGCCAGACAAGCACCTGAAACCAAACCGACATATCCCGTTCCGACAACCGATATTCTCATATTTCTTAGATTTTTAGGGGTATTATAAAAAACTTTTTTAAACTCACAAAATTAGAAAATTTAAAAGCTAAAAACCATACTTCTGGGTTTATTTCCTTAATTTTGTCTGTGTGATTCTATTTAAACGTTATAAATCGGTTTATCATGTCACCTGTTAAAATTTTATCGGCATTTTTTATACTGTGCACGCTTTCTTTATGGAAATGCTCTGACGCACCGAAACAACCTGAAATCGACAAATATATTTCCGGATATACGTCCGGAACCGTTCTTTCCGATTCACCTCTCTATATTTATTTGACCGAGGCCGTAGATAACACCCGATTTCAGCCGGACGAACCCTTGCCTGCCGATATCCTGAAAATATCCCCTGCCCTAAAAGGCCGTCTATACCTGTAAGACGAAAAAACCCAGGAATTTATTCCGGAGGAACGCTTTCGTAACGGAGAAACCTATCGTATAAAATTTCGTTTAGGCGCCCTGCAAACTGTACCGAAAGCATACGAATATTTTAATTTTACCCTACGCGTCGTTCCTTTACAAGCCTCTTTTTCTCCCGGGAATCTCACGATCAACCAAAATAACGATACCCTCCTTTACCAAGCATCTTTCTACACTTCCGATTATATGTCCCCTCAACAAGTACAGGAACTGGTTCAGGCGGAACTCGACGGACAGAACGTACCTATAGAATGGGAACACCGGAATAACGTCCACCGGATGAAAGTCGGTCCCATCCATAAAAAGGACAACAGCAATAAATTGCTTCTCCGCTTCGGTAAAGAAGTAACCAACGGACCCACCTACGAAGTAAATATACCCAATAAAAATCAATTTCAGGTACTGGATGTTCAATTGAACGGAAATGACCGGAAATCCTTACGGGTGGATCTGTCGCAGATCGTCGCCCCGGCTCAAAATCTGGAGGGTTTGATTACCATTGCCGAAATAAACCCCATCCGGTATAAAATTGACGGAAACAGCATCTATCTTTACTACGATCTTTCCGGAAAGCAGGAAGCATTAGAGGTAACGGTACACAAAGGCATTAAAAGTTCGGAAGGGAAATCCCTGGAGGAAGCATTCACCCAAACCGTCTTTCTTCCCTCCGACAAACCCGCCGTACAATTTATCGGAAACGGCATCATTACTCCCGCCGACGGGAAAGTACTTATTCCTTTTTCAGCCGTCGCCTTGAAAGCCATAGACCTTCAAATTATAAAAGTATTCAACCAGAATATGAATTTTTTTCTCCAGCAAAATTCCTATAACGGAGAAGGAGATCTGATGCGCACCGCACGGCCGGTGTTCCGTAAAAAAATAGAGCTGGCCCCTCAAGTCCCCGATACAGACTTAAACCGCTGGAACGATTTTACCATCAACCTCTCGGATTTGGTAGAACTGGAAAAAGGCGTCATTTACCGCATTGAAATCCGGTTTAAAAGATCCTATACCACCCTTGCCTGCGCCGACAGTGCGGAAGACCGGACCAATTACTACAATCAGGATTGGAACGGCAACGACTCTTATTACAACGATTATTATTACGGCAACAACTACAACTGGAAAGACCGGGACGATCCTTGTACCGACTCTTATTACACCGGTAATCGTTTTATCAGTAAAAACATCATCAATACTTCTCTGGGATTACTGGCGAAACGAGGGGCCGACAATACCTACTTTATTGCCGTCAACGATATTGCAACCGCTCAACCCGTAGCCAATTGCACGGTGAGCCTGTATGATTATCAAAACCAGAAACTGGATTCCGTCCGTACCGATAATAACGGCTTCGCCTATCTGCAAACCACAGCTCCCGCTTTTATCGTTCAAGCCCGGAAAAACAACGACAAAGCCTGGCTGAAAATATCCGACGCTACTTCCTTATCCTTGAGCAATTTCGACGTTAGCGGCGAAATGGTGCAATCGGGACTCAAAGGTTTTATTTACGGCGAACGAGGAGTATGGAGACCCGGCGATCCCCTTTATCTTTCGTTTATTCTGGAAGACAGGGAGGAAGTTCTACCCGACGGCCACCCCATTATCGCTCAACTGATCGATCCCCAGGGAAATTTGGTACAAACAGAAAAAACGGTAAAAGGGAAAGAACCTATCTATTGTTTCCGATTCCTTACTCCGGAAAATGCTCCTACCGGCTATTGGAAAGCTGTGATTAAAATCGGAGGCAGTAACTTCTACAAATCCCTGCGGATCGAAACGGTAAAACCCAACCGACTCAGTATTGATATGATATTTCCCGACCAGCAAATGGTAGGAAAAGGCCTTCCGGACTCCCAGGTTAAAGTTAAAACCCGCTGGCTCAACGGAGCGCCTACCCCCGGACGAAAAGCCATTACGGAAGTACGGCTCAACCGGAGCAATTATTCCTTCAAAAACTATCCCGACTATACTTTTAACAACGCCTCCGAAAACTTCGAACCCTATTCTGCTACATTATTCGAAGGAACGACAGGCCAGAAAGGAGATTTTTCGTTCGATCTGAACAAAATACAAACCCAGAACGCTCCCGGTATTCTCCAGGCTTCTTTTACCACCCGCGTTTTCGAAGAAGGGGGCGATTTTAGTATCTCTACCTATTCTACCCGATATTCTCCTTATACCCAATATGTGGGCATCAAATTACCCGCTTCTCCAGACGGCTGGTATCCTATCCATGAAAAGGTACGATTAAACGGCATTCTGTTAAACCCCTCGGGTGAAAAAATAAAGTCCCCCGTATCCGTCCGGATCGAAGTATATGAACTCAGCTGGCGCTGGTGGTGGGATTCCAATGTCAATTCCAGCGGATTGTATATCAACCGGTCCTATAAAAAACCGGTGTATGAAAAACAAATTAAAGCCGTCGACGGGAACATATCCGCACAGATCCAGGTTCCCGCTTACGGACGTTACAGTATTCAGGCCACCGATGAAGCCTCCGGGCACACCTCCACTCTGATCGCTTACTTCGGCTCCTGGGCGGATTATGAAGGCCAGGACATGGCGACTATGCTGAACATAACCACCGACAAAAAAAGCTACCGGGCCGGAGAAAAAGTAAAAGTCAGTTTTCCTTCTTCCCGGGACGGAGTTGCCATCGTGAGCCTCGAAAACGGAAGCAGCTTCCGGGATATCCGCCGGATCCCCGTCACAGCCGGTTCCACCGGTTTCGAATTCGAAACCACGGCCGGTATGTGTCCCAATCTCTATGTATACGTCACCCTCATCCAACCTCAGGAAGGACGGGATAACGACCGGCCCATCCGACTATATGGAGTCGTCAATGTCAATATTGAAGACGCGGGGCTGCACCTGCAACCGGAAATCGGGATACCCTCAGAATTACGTCCCGGAG
>CAJMSX010000086.1 GCA_905216195.1 uncultured bacterium | reverse complement strand
AGGTAAAAATGAGGAAATTTGCCGGTTGTGTAAACGGGCTTCCTGCGCCTATCCTTCCGTTTGTAAAAATCTGAATACCGATCATTCGGCCCTGCTCGAGATATACGGGGCCGCCCGGCAGATCCCCGGTATCAAGCACTGTTTCGTGGGATCGGGCATCCGGTACGACCTATGTCTCCACGACAGCGGAAACCCCTCGGTCAACCGCACCAACGAAAGGTACCTTGAAACGGTTATTCAATATCATACTTCCGGTCACTTCAAAGTCGCCCCGGAACATTCGGCCCAGGGGGTATTACGGCTGATGCGCAAACCTCCGTTCGCCCTGTTCTACCAGTTAAAAAACCGGTTCGACCGTATAAACGACCGAAACCGTCTCAAACAACAAATCGTTCCCTATTTTATATCCTCTCATCCCGGATGCCGTTTAGAAGATATGGCAGAACTGGCTGCTTTAACCAAACAAATGAATTTTAAACTGGAACAGGTACAAGACTTTACCCCCACTCCCCTTACCCTGGCGACGACCATGTATTACTCCGGGTACCATCCCTATTCGATGCAAAAGATCGCTTCGCCCAAATCCGACCAGGAGAAGAAAGCTCAAAACATGTTCTTTTTTTGGTACCGGCCAGAATATAAAGACAAAATCCGCACGGTTTTAACCCGGATCAAACGTCCCGATTTATTAAAAAAATTATACGGAAAACAATAAAATCCGGGAAAACTTTAATATTATCGTATAAATCACTAATTTTGATCTATTAACTCAAAAAAGGCCCTGTACATGATGAAATTCGGACTATATGCCCTCGTAGGAATGACCCTATTCTCCTGCCATAACAAATTAAAGCAGGTCAATAGCCAGGGACTGGACCATATGAAACAGGGGATGTACGAACAGGCCCTTTCGGAATTCAATACGGCGGTTTCCGCCGACAAAGAGTGGCTTCCGGCCTACTACAACCGGGGTATTTGTTATGCCAACAGCGGACGCTATACCGAAGCCCTTAAAGATTTCAATTATATCCTGGCTAATGAACCGAATCATGCGCTCTCCTATTTTAACCGGGGTATCGTATATGAAAATCTGGGCATCTATGCCAACGCCATCAAAGATTATTCGCGGACTATCCAACTACAGCCTCATTTCCTGACAGCTTATCATTATCGGGGAATCGCTCGTTTCTATATGAAAGACTACGATGGGGCTTTGAAAGATTATAACAAAGCGATGGAATTAGGATTATCCGAAACCGCCCTTTTTTATAACCGGGGCGTTATCCGACAAATCCAGGGCGATCTGAGCGCAGCGATCCGGGATTACGACCAGGCGATAGAAACAGACCCTTCCAATGCCAAAGCGTATTATAACCGGGCTATGGCACGCCTAGGGCTGAACAGTTCGGAAGAAGCCCTGAAAGATTTGGAAATTGCCGCCAAGCTCGGGTTTTCCAAAGCAAACGACATCATTCAAACCCGTTTTCATCGCTAAAAGGGAGAGAGAAAAGAAAGGAAATTTCTTTCCGTATCCGGGAAAACGCGCCTCTTTCCCGCTTCCTTGAAAAAGAGATATCCCGTAAATACCTTTTAGGGATCTTCGGTCCGTATCGTAAAAAAAGCGGCCCCTTCACCGGAACCGCTCTCTTATTTTATAAAAATCCTGGGTTTATTTGATCGCAGCTTTGATTTGCTTCATCAGCTCTGCCACATCGGCATTTTGAGGATCCAAGGCTTTCGCCTGCTCTACATATCCCAACGCTTTTTTGAAATCAGCATCTGCCTTTGCTTTTTCACCGGCATATCTCTCTTTTTCCGTATTGGCGTAGGGCGTAGCTTTCTGTAGAATACTGGCTCCGTTATTAAAATATAAAGATCCCAGCGCCATATAGGCCTTTGTCTTCAAATCTTTATTGGTTAAGTTCAAAATCTTGGAATAGCTTTCAGCAGCTTGTGTCAGGTTATTGTTCTTTTGGGCTTCGACTCCCTTTTTCAACAAATAAGCGCCATACATCGTTTCCAATTTCGCATTCCCGGGAGCGGCTTTCAGACCGTTTTCCAGCGTTTCCACCATTTCGCTTTCTTTGTTCAGGTCTTCTTCGGCTTTTGCTTTACCCAGATAAGAATTGGCTATCTTATAATTATTTTTGATTGCCATTTCAAAATATTTTTCAGCCGCCAGGTAATTATTGATTTTACTAGCCGCAACCGCAGCGTTATAAATATAAGCCTTATCGGCAAAATTTACAGCTTGCAGATACTTTTCAAAATTAGTAAATGCTGCCGCATAATCTTTAGCTTTCCAGGCCGCATTAGCCGCATTTTTTTCCGCAGCTCCCGGATCTTGAGCAAAAACACTTCCTGCTAATAAACCTGCCAAAACAAATAAAATGATTTTCTTCATAATTCTAGTATTAATATTTAACAAACTTGTTTGTTTTTGAATTCCGGCAACTAATGTAATAATGTCTCGGAAAAATTCAAAACCCTCTTACATTTTTTTAACAAAAAATTAATTACTATAGAGAAGAGATAAGATCTTGGTCAATCCTTGCTCATCTTCTTCGTCAAAAGCCCCTAACCGGTCACTGTCTACGTCCAGACAACCGAACAGGTTACCTGCCCGGTCCCTTAACGGAATGACTATCTCACTTTTAGATGCCGAATTACAGGCGATATGTCCGGGGAATTTCTCCACATCCGGTACGATGACCGTTTTTCCCGAAAGAACGGCAGCCCAGCATACACCGGTATGGTGTTTTAATTTCTGACAGGCAACCGGCCCCTGATAAGAACGCACGATGAGTTCTCCTCCCTCCAATACATACACGCCTGTCCAGAAAAAAGACTGCATTTTATGGTGCAAAACGGCTTCTATAGTGGCCAACCGGGCCCAAATGTCGTCTGTCGTTTGAACGTACTGACGGATTTGTTCGTAAAGCCGGTCGTATTTTTCGATTTTTTTACTCATAGCCGTTTATTTCAAATGACCCAATCTTTGCAAAATATCCACTAAATGTCTCCACCACATTTCCACAGTTTTGATATTTACTTTTTCATCCGGCGAGTGCACTCCCCTCAAAGTGGGCCCGAAAGAGATCATATCGATGCCGGGGTACTTTTCTAAAAACAGACCGCATTCCAGTCCCGCATGAATAGAACGGACGACCGGTTCTTTTCCGAACAGTTCTTTATAGGACTCTACGGCTATTTTCAGTAAAAGGGAGTCGGGATTAGGCGTCCATCCGGGGTACCCTTCCCCGTGAGTGATCTTCGCATGGGCCAAACGGAACACCGCCGCTACCATATGGGCTATATTAAACTTCTCCGAATCGATATCGCTCCGTTGGGAAGTGGTAATCACCGCCACATCCTCCGTTTTCAACCGTACGGCCGCCAAATTGGTGGAAGTCTCTACCATTCCGGGCATGCGGTGACTCATCGAGAATACACCGTGAGGACAAGCATATAAAGCATTCAATACGTTCGCCGTACTATCGGGTGTCCATACAGTCGCCGGCAAAACCGCACTTTCCAGTTCCATCCGTAAATCCGGTTCCGTCCATTTCCAAACTTCTTCCATTTCGGCCTGATAGACATTGAAATCCGCTCTCACCTGCTCTTTGCAATTTTCCGGGACAACAATCCATGCATAAGCCTCCCGCGCTATGGCGTTCCGTAAATTTCCCCCTTCCAGTTCCGCTATTCCTATCCCATAAGTATCGTTCAGTTCCCACAGGAAGCGGTTCAATATTTTGATAGCGTTTCCTCTTCCTTTATCAATATCATCTCCGGAATGTCCTCCTAATAATCCTTTCACACCCACCCGGACAGCAAACATCCCCTCCGGCAGGGTTCTTCTTTCTATAGGCATTTCGATCACCGTGTCTATTCCGCCCGCACAACCGATAAAAATTTCTCCTTCGTCTTCCGAATCCAGGTTCAACAAGATTTTTCCTTCGAAAAATCCCGCTTTCAGGGCAAAAGCACCTGTCAGTCCCGTCTCTTCGTCTACGGTAAAAAGACATTCCAAAGGTCCGTGAGAGATATCCTCTGATGCCAGTACGGCAAGCTGAGCGGCCATACCGATTCCATCGTCCGCCCCCAGGGTAGTACCCCTCGCTTTCACCCACTCTCCGTCTACATACGCTTCTATGGGATCTTTGTCGAAATCATGCTCGGTGCCCGCATTTTTCTCACATACCATATCCATATGCGCCTGCAATACGATTACGGGCGCATCTTCCATTCCGGCAGACGAAGGTTTGCGAATTAACACATTTCCAGCCTCGTCCCGACGAGACTCCAAACCTTGTCGACGTGCAAAAGCCAAAAGATATTCGGCCACTTTCCCCTCCTTCCTGGAAGGACGCGGAATTTGACATATCTCTTCAAAATAACACCATACCGCTTCCGGTTGTAATCCTCTGAAAATTCCCATATATTCAATTCATTAAATCGGTTAATTTTTTCAATACCCATACACAGGATTTTATTTCCTGAGGTGCGATCGTAAATGTCAAATCGGTATGAACCTGTTCTTCCACCTGCATCAAAACTTTCCGGACTTCGGCTCCTTTTTCCGTCAAAAGCACGAAATTATTTCTCCGGTCTTCCTGATTCATTTTCCGTTGTACATATCCTCGCTTGCTTAAAGTATTCAGCAACTTCGTCACATTGTATTTATCTTTTTGAAGTTTCCGGGAAATCGTCTGTTGATTCACATGATCCTCTTCCCACAAAACCCGTAATAATTCGAACTGTTCCCGGCTTAAATCAAATCCGGCTTTCCCGAAAGCCCGGTTTAAAGTCTTCGTGTACCCCCGCTCCGCCTTACTGAGGTAGGCCACCAATTCTCTGATTTCATTCATAACGTATGTTGCATTTTATACTATTTACAAACATAAGCATAATTTTAACACTATGCACCCTTCCTGCCCCTTTTTTTACTTTCGATTCAGCTTTCTTTCCGCCCGATACGGGATTCCCCTTTTCCTTAGCGGATAAAACGATTATTTTGTCAATAAAATTCACAGGTTTTTCTCCAAAAGCTCTTTAAACTCCATAAAACACCATAAATATGTAAATACATATCAAAAATATAAGATATTTTACTATATTATTGTAGTATATTTTATACAATTTTGGGAACAAATTCTGTCTATTATCGGCTATTTTTGCCCTATGGAGATAAAAATGGGTGACATTATACGAAAAGAATTCGAGAAATCCGGCTGGACGGTTTCTCAGTTCGCTCAAAAAATCAGGCGGGACCGAACGATCGTATATCATATTTTCAAACGTAAAATATTCGATACGGATTTATTGTATGATATATCCATGGCTTTCAACACAGATCTTTTCCAACATTATTCCTTTTTACTGGAACAAAATAATGAAATGATACGCTTAAAAAAGGAAAAAACTTTTTCCGAAAAATCGGCGCCTAAACGTAAAATTCTTATCGAAGTCGAGCTCAGCGAAGAAGAATACAGGTACCTGGTGGAAAAAAACTCTCTCTAAAATTACCGACAAAAAAATCCCCCGGCGGGAGAAGGAGAAACTCTCCTCAAACCGAAAATAGGACAAAATATCGCCTACCGGCAACGGAGGAGCGTTCAGGAGCCCCGGGAGCCTTTCACCCCCACCACTTCCCGGACAAAATCAAAAGTTTCCCGTTCTACTTCCTGCACGGCACCTGAGGCCGACTCATTGGCTATTACATGATCGCCCGCATCCGGGAAAGCTTTCTTCCGCTTCAGGGAAGCTGGCGTCCCCAGTTCTCCGAACATTTTCAAAGCCGCTTTTACCTCTACCGTTTGATCCTGATGCGTCTCGTCTTTATAATAATATCCCAGAAAGACCGGTACCTTTACCCGGGCGAATTCCTTCGCATTCATGCGGGCATCCAGCAATTGCTGTAAATAAACGATAGCTTCCAGCCGATAAGTGCAATTCCAGTAACGACAGATTTTATCGTCCGGATCTTCTTCGCCCGGACGGTATTTTCCTCCGTAAACGAGACGGGCTATTTGAAGTCCCCAAGGCCCGGAAAGCAAAGAAGCCATTTTATTTTTAATTTTAATATTCGGAGAATACAAAATCAGAGCCGAGACGTCGGAGGGAAAATCCGCCGCCAACATCAGTCCTAAGGTTCCACCCGTAGAGGTCCCCATGACGATCACTTTCTCCCCCAAACTAAGGGCTACAGCGAGAGCTTCCCGGGCCGAAGCATATAAACGTTCGGGCGACATATGCAAAAGAGGCTCTTCTCCCTTCAGCCCATGTTCCGCTAAACGGGGCAAATAAGCATTCACACCGAATTCCTTCACGAAATCGTGGGTAACGGGATATCCCTCATAACGGCTGGCTGAAAAACCATGTAAATAAAGGAGCACATACTCGGTTTTCCGGCCGACGGAATCTCCCCAAAGAATCATACTTTGATTATCGGGTTTTACGGGAACATTTTTCTCCTTTTCCTCTACATACGAAGCGATTCCCTCCACGCCTACCGGAATTGACGGGAGACCACCCTCCAAATCCGGCTTCGGGAAACGGGGACCTGCCTCATATATTCCTGCCAAAATCAACAGCAGGATACCGATGCCGAAGAGTCCTTTTTTCATCGCGCCAAATTAAAAATCCCTCCTTTGCGAAGCATTTCCCGGAATACCGGCGAAACCTCGGGTAAAATAAATTCTCTTTCGTTCAGTAAAATCCGGTTATTTTCAAAATCCGGTTCCACCCTGTCGCCGTTCCGGTAGGCTTCCACCACCTCGGGGGCAATTATAACCGTCAAACCGTGATTGACCGCCATCCTGAAAAAGTTCCGGTTAGCCGACTTGACGATCACCGCTTTTATTCCCGCACCCACCAATCCGATGGCGGCATGCTTGATAAGGCGGCCGCATCCGAACGACTCTCCCGCCAAAATAATATCCCCGGTCCTTACCTGAGCAGCAAAATTTTCGTCCAATCCGGCCATCAGATGGCGCACGATATTTTTCGTATCCTCTTTCGAGATTTTATAAGTAAGTTTATCTGCAAAAATCTGTTTCCCCGAAATATAATTTACGTCGGAATAATTCCAGATATTTCCCGTTTTCCGCTTATCGAAAGGATCGATACGCACGGGCTCTACCGGATTACCCCAATAAGGATAGACCTCTCCCGGATAAGCATATTCCCCACAGATTTTCCCTTCTAAAGCGGTAGTGGCTACGGTGGCCGGCGAAGCCACATATTGTTCCACGCCGATCTCTTCCAGACGACGCATGGAATTGCTATTGGTCGTCGTCAGAAAACGTTTCGTATTCGCCTGTATGATATGACTGCTGCCCAGGCAGGGACCGCAACTCGCTCCCAGAATAGAAGCACCTGCCTTACTCATAATATCCGTCAGTCCTTCTTCCACCGCCCGGATATAAATCTCCCGGGAAGCAGGAACCACCAGCAACTGGAAACCGGGAGCCAGAGTTTTGTTTTTCAGTATCCGGGCCACTACCCGTAAATCCTCTATCCGTCCGTTCGAGCAGGCACCGATCAATCCCTGTTGCACTTCCATCGTACAGCAATCGTCCACGCTTTTCATTTCGCGGTGCTCATGCACAGCCATCACCAGAGGAAAAACTTCTTCCAGCCTCAAGTCGAATTCCTTATAATAATGGGCATGCTCGTCGGCCCAAATACCCGGAACCGCATAATCCCCAAAATAGTCCGCCAAAACATCGTCCGGCGGAAATACGGAATTCGTCACCCCCATTTCGGCTGATACGTTGGCAATGGTCATCCGGTCGGCTACCGATAAAGTACGCACCCCTTCCCCGTGATATTCGATAGCCTTATACTCCACAAACTCCTCCCTCAACATGCCCATAATCCACAAAGCTAAATCCTTGGCATATACTCCTTCCCGCAGCTCACCGCTCAAACGGATCCGGATCGTCTCCGGAACCCGCAACCAAATTTTCCCGTTTTTCCACAAATAAGCCGTTTCCGTTTTATTCAACCCCACGGCAAAACAGTTCAACGCTCCGGCTGTGCAGGTATGACTATCGCTTCCCACGACAATCATTCCTTCTTTCAGATAACCGGCCAGTACCTGATGGCAAATTCCCTGATCGCAGTCAAAAAAACGTTCCACTTTCTGCTCTTCCATAAACGCATGGATGGAATTGTAATCGTGAATCAATTCGTCGGTAGTACCCGTCATTTTCCGATCGAGTACCACCACCAGTTGCTCCGGCTTCAGTACGTCTTTTCCGTCCATCTTTTCGAAAAGCTTTCTTACCCGGGCCGAATTGTCGTGGCTCAGTACAATATCCGGTTCCACATAAACAATGCTACCGCTTTCCGCATTCAGGATTTTTTCGACGAAAGTATTTTTTCTCATAGGGTTACCTTTATAAGTTAAACATCAGGACCTGCGCCTGTTCTCTCACAGAAAGCGGCTTCCGGATCAATATACCCGCTTCCCCGGGCTTACTCCCGCCCGGTCCGTAAATAAAATTCCCTCCAAATGATCAGCCTCATGCTGAAAAATAATGGCAGTGAATCCTTTCACCGTATCTGTTTTTTCTTCCAGTGTATTTTCATCAAGATAGCGGACCGCTATCCGGGCAGCACGACTCACACTGTCCCGTTTTTCCGGAATGGAAAGACAACCTTCCGG
>CAJMSX010000085.1 GCA_905216195.1 uncultured bacterium | reverse complement strand
ATATCGACTATCGCCCCGATACGGTTGAAATCCGAAAGAAAAGCATAAACACTTTCGATGGTACTGTCTATTTTATAGACCTCGCTTATGATCTTAGTTTCCGACATAAAAAATCTATTATATACGTCTTATTGATAAGTTTCCGGACTTCTACGCCATTCTTTCAGTTTCTCCACATCGCTTTCCCGAACATATCCGGTCCTGACAGCTAAATCGATCATGGCATTGTAATTACTCAGCGTGGTCAGTTCACAGCCCGCCGCCTGAAAGTTTTCCTCAGCTTTCCGGAAACCGTAAGTAAAAATAGCCATCATTCCCAATACTTCGCATCCTGCCTTTCTCAATGCCTCCACCGCTTGAAGACTGGAACCTCCTGTAGACACCAGATCTTCTATAACTACCACTTTCTGACCCGCGGTATATTCTCCCTCTATCAAATTTTCCAAACCGTGGGATTTTGCAGAAGACCGGATGTAGATAAAAGGCAGATTCAATTCCTGTGCTACCAACACCCCCTGCGCGATCGCTCCCGTAGCGACACCGGCAATCACTTCCGCCTGCGGATACTTTTCCCGGATCAAGACGGCAAACTGTTCTTTAATATAAGAACGAACCTTCGGATACGACAACGTCTTGCGATTATCACAATAAATGGGAGACTTCCAGCCGGAAGCCCAGGTAAAGGGATGCGCGGGTTCCAGTTTGATCGCTTTGATTTCCAACAAATGCGAAGCTATGTTTTCTGCAACTGTATTCATTTTATTTATACTTTTGTGTCATTAATATTCTTTTCCGATGCAAAGTTATAAAGTATTTTTTAATGACAGTTCCTTTTTGTTAACCGATAACGTCTCGGAACTGAAAAATCATTCGGATACCTTCCTTTACACCACCCTTGAAGGAACTCAGAACTACGTATCCGGGCTTTTAAAACGAGACAACATATTTCATGCCAAAATATATCATTCGGATATAGCCTCACTTTTCCAGGCATTCGCCTCCCTTTTTTCAGTAGTAGAAGCTGCCGGCGGTACCATCCGTGAAAAAGACCGCATTTTACTCATCCAACGTTGGGGTATTCCGGATCTCCCCAAAGGGCATAAAGAAGCCGGGGAAAGTATAGAAGAATGCGCCCTGCGTGAAGTGGAAGAAGAATGCGGGATCGGCGATCTGCAAATTACCGGTCCCCTGCCTGATACCTGGCACATTTATTTCCGGGACGAAAAATGGTATCTGAAACATACCTTCTGGTTCCGGATGAGATGCCGGTACATTTCCTGTTTTATCCCCCAGACGGAAGAGGGCATCGAAAACGTATTCTGGCTGCCTCTCCGCAAGCTCCCGGAAATTTTAGACAAAACTTATCCTTCCCTCAGAACCGTGTTGGAAGCTCTGTCCCGGTGATACCGGATGAGTCCTTCCAACGGTTTCCGGATAAATTCGCCGGGTTGTAAACGGTATTCCCTCAACACTTCCTCAACCTGTTCCCGGAAGTAATAGGCCACGCTCCCCGTAAAATGCACCGGATAAGAATAAGCCGTTTCGTACCGCAATACATTCCGGACAATAAATTCTTCTATAGAACTCCGGACCATACGCTCTATTTCAGGAAATTCACGGTATCTGTACAGGAATTCGCAAAGGCCCGCCAGAAAACGATTGGGGAAAGAACGGCGATATACCCGGTCAACCCATTCCGCATACGAAAAAGGATATTCCGCAAAAAACAGCTTCCGGATTTTTTCTGGCAATATCCCCTTCAGAACATCTGCCAATAACTTCCGTCCCAAAACAGCTCCACTGCATTCATCTCCCAATATATACCCCAAAGGCGGAACATTTTCCACAATACGGATACCATCATAATAGCAGGAATTGGAGCCGGTCCCTAAAATGCAGACGATTCCTGCACGGTCCCCGCATAAGGCCCGGGCAGCCCCCCATAAATCGGATTTTACTTCTATACGGGTTTTCCCGAAACACTCCGTCAATGCCGCTTCCACCGATTTATTCCGATCTTCAAACGCACAACCCGCCCCGTAAAAGTAAATGCAATCCACCTGTACCGGCCTTATCGCCAACTCTCCTTGCAACACCTCCACCATATCTTGGCGGGTATGAAAAACGGGATTGATACCGGAAGTCCGGTATATCTCATATTGTCCATTTTCTCCCGTCAGGCACCATTCTGTTTTGGTCGAACCGCTATCCGCTATGATATACATTCCTGATGAAATTTTAAGCCTTTACTCCGTCCGACAAAGATAAAGAAAAGAAAGTTTTTACCTAAATAAAAGCCGCCCGGCTGGCATTTTTCATACGGGTATAATATATTTGCAAGAACTTAAATTACCATATGGAAAAAAAAATCACCTGTTTTCTATCCGGGAATATTTCCCCGGAGTTGCAAAAAACCGTACAAGCTTTCCGGCGACAGGAAACCGTAGAGGATATTTTTTTACTCCAATTTCCTTCCGGGGACTATCCCGGTATAAAATTCCTGAATCAGGGAGATTTCGGTAAAACCGGTTGCTTACGGAAGATCGCCGCCCTCTGTCACACCCCTTATCTGCTTTTTTACACCGGTACATCGGCGCTGGAATGGGGGGAATGGGCTTTAGAAAGACTGATTTTCGCGGCAGAATCGACCTCTGCTTCTTTGCTTTATTCTGATTATTACGAATATATTCCTCCCGAATTCATCTCCCACCCGGTTATCGATTACCAGGCCGGAAGCCTCAGAGACGATTTCAATTTCGGTCCCGTGCTCTTTTTCGAAACAAAAAAATTCCAAAGAACCGTCCTTTCGATGGAGACTGATTATGAATATGCCGCTTTGTACGATCTGCGTTTAAAACTTTCCTTATCCGGAGAAATTTTTCGCATTCCGGAATTTTTGTACACCGTAACCTCTCCAACGGAAAAGAAAAAGGAGGAAAAGCTTTTTCATTATGTAGATCCCGGAAACCGGAACGTACAACTGGAAATGGAAAAGGCCTGCACGGCTTATTTAAAACATACAGGTAGCTGGCTGAGTCCTGATTATCGGGAAGTCGATTTTGACGATTTCACTTTTAAGACGGAGGCTTCTGTTATTATTCCCGTCAAAAACCGGGAACGAACGGTGGCCGAGGCCGTAAAATCGGCTTTAGAACAACAGACCGGATTCTCCTTCAACGTTATCGTCGTGGATAACCATTCCACCGATCGCACCACCGAAATTCTGAACGAACTGAGCCGGCAGGACGCACGTTTGATTCATCTTATCCCGGACCGGACGGATCTGGAGATCGGCGGATGCTGGAATACGGCTATCGCCCATCCCTTGTGCGGACGCTTTTGTATCCAACTGGACAGCGACGATCTCTACGCGGACCATACGGTCCTCCAGCAAATCGTAAACGCATTTTACGAACAAAAATGCGCTGCCGTCATCGGCTCCTACCGGCTGGTAAATTTCAGGCTGGAAGAAATTCCGCCGGGAGTGATCGATCACCGGGAATGGACGCCGGATAACGGCAGGAACAATGCCCTACGGGTCAACGGTTTCGGAGCCCCCCGGGCTTTTTATACCCCTGTCGTCCGGGAAATAAAATTTCCCAATACGAGCTATGGAGAAGATTATGCCGTAGTTCTGGCTATTTCCCGGACATTCCGCATCGGACGCCTCTTTACTCCCCTCTACCTATGCCGGCGCTGGGAAGGGAATACGGACGCTTCCCTGAGCATCGAACAAGAAAACCGGAACAATAGCTATAAAGACCGTATTCGGACGATGGAATGGCTGGCCCGTAAACAGCAAAGACCATAAAATATGTTACAGAAACAGCTCGACATTTTTTTCCCCGATCAATTCCGCCACTGGGAAGCAATCAGAATCAATTATCAGAAATTGAAAAGAGTAAAAAGCCGCACTTGCCAATGTGCCGGCTATCTGCTCCGCATCACCTGCAATCCGGAAAGAATGCGTTCTACCGCCGCCAGAGTGGATATCCCACCGAGCGGCACCGGCAACTGTTTCCTCTGTGAGTCAAACCGGCCTGCAGAACAGCTATCACTGAATTTTGCAGACACCTATTCCGTCTTGGTCAATCCCTACCCCATTTTTCCTCATCACCTGACGATTCCCGACAAGCGGCATGTCCCGCAATCCATGAACGAACAACGTTTGAACGATATGCTGACTCTCGCCTCCGAACTGCCGGATTATACCGTTTTTTATAACGGGCCGTCCTGCGGGGCTTCCGCTCCCGATCATTTTCATTTTCAGGCAGGCGACCGGAACTTTATGCCCCTGGAAGAAAATTGCCGAAAAAAAGCGGTCCTACTCTATCGCTCCGACCGGTTGGAAATCAAAACCCTAAACGATTATCCCTGTCCTTTCCTCCTGGCTGTAAGCCAGGAAAAAAACAGTTTATTATCCTATTTCCAGCGAGTCAGTGAACTGATGCAGCAAATCATTACTCAACTTCCGGAGCCCATGATGAACATCCATACATTTTATGAAAACGGGACCTGGTCCCTCTGTATATTCCCCCGGCGAAAACGAAGACCCGATCAGTTTTTTGAAGAAGGAAACCGAAAAATCCTGTTCAGCCCCGGAGCTGTAGACACCGCGGGAGTGTTGATCTTACCCCGGGAAGAAGATTACCGGAAAATTTCCGGACGAGATATCCGGAACATGTTGGCACAAGTGAGCTATACGCCGGAACAATTCGAATCTCTGAAACGAAACCTTCAACACCTGAACCTATGAATATAAGCGTCGGAATATTAGCCGCCCCTCAAATCGGTATCCGTTTTCAAGGCAGTTTTACCGAACCGCAATCCGGAAATAGTTATACCGGAGAAATAAGGGTATTCCGGGAGGGAGAACAAATATATATTCAACAGGAGGAAAAGGTCCGTAAAGCAGAATTACCCCTGGTTTTTATACCGGTTCATTATACCCGTTCAGCATTCGAACTGAAAGAAGTTACCATTGGTATTTCTTTTCACTGGGAACGAAAAGAAGCTCAGTGCTTCCGGGGAAATGTGAAAATCATAAAAGAGTACGGCGAACTGAGAGCGATCAATGAACTGGATATCGAAGATTACCTGCACAGCGTGATCTCGTCCGAAATGAGTGCCACTTCTTCCCTCGAATTTCTGAAAGCACATGCCGTAATTTCCCGCAGTTGGTTACTGGCCCAACAAGAGAAAAAACAGTCGCTCGCCGGTGAAAAACAGACCTACGTTTCCGCTTTCCGCACCGAGACAAGCTATATTCGTTGGTACGACCGGGAAGATCACCTCCATTTCGACGTATGTGCCGACGACCATTGTCAGCGATATCAGGGTATTCAGCGAATTACAACTCCCTCCGTTTATCAGGCAATACAGGAAACCCGCGGAGAAATTCTGACTTATGAAGGGAGAATCTGTGACGCCCGTTTTTCAAAATGTTGCGGGGGGATTTCCGAAAAATTCGAAAATGTATGGGAAAACCAGCCTCATCCTTATCTGACTTCCATATATGATAGTCCCTCGGCTGAAAGAATTCCGGACCTCCGGCAGGAGCAAGAAGCCTCCAAGTGGATCAACGACCGGCCGGCAGCTTTCTGCAATACGACCGACCCCCGTATTCTAAAAGAAGTGCTCAATGAATACGACCGGGAAACCGAAGACTTTTTTCGTTGGGAAGTTTTTTACACAGCCGGGGAGATATCGGCTTTATTACAGGAAAAACTCGGCGAAGATTTCGGGGAAATCAGAGATCTGATCCCGGTAGAAAGAGGAGCTTCCGGAAGATTAATTCGTCTGAAAATTTCCGGAACCCGAAAAAGTATGGTGATCGGCAAAGAGTTGCTCATCCGGAAAGTTCTTTCCCCTACCCATCTTTACAGTTCGGCTTTTCTGGTGGAAAAAGAAGAAGAAAACGGACAAGTGAAAGGCTTCCGGCTCAAAGGAGCGGGTTGGGGACACGGGGTAGGACTGTGTCAGATCGGAGCCGCCGTAATGGGAGCCCGGGGGTATACTTACCGGGAAATCCTCCGGCATTATTTTCCAGGCAGCCGGCTTGAAAAAAAATACTAAATTCGCAAAAAACATTTCCTATGTCTGTGTACTCTACTCCTGAAACGACGGCAATTTCACCTCCTAAAAAAAATCCCTGGACCTGGATACCCTCTCTGTACATGGCAGAAGGCATTCCTTACGTTATCGTGATCTCCGTGGCGGTTATTATGTTTAAACGGTTGGGAATTTCCAATACCGACACCGCCTGGTACACCAGTTGGCTCTATTTACCCTGGGTAGTGAAGCCCCTCTGGAGCCCGTTCGTAGATATTCTGAAATCCAAACGCTGGTGGGTTACTACCATGCAGTTTGCCATCGGCATCGGCCTGGGCGGCGTCGCTCTGAGCCTCTCCGGGAATCATTTCTTCAGTTATTCCCTGGCGTTTTTTTGCTTGGTCGCCTTTTGTTCGGCCACCCACGATATTGCCGCAGACGGTTTTTATATGATCGGCCTGAATTCCAGAGAACAAGCTTATTTTATAGGAATCCGCAATACTTTTTACCGGATCGCCACCATTGTCGGACAGGGCGGCATCGTATTTCTGGCGGGCCAGCTCGAAAAAAAAATGCCGGTAACTTCTGCCTGGTCGGTAGCTATGATCACCTTAACCGTACTTTTTTTTCTTTTTTTCGTATATCATCTTTTCATGCTTCCCAAAAACTTTTCTGATACGCCCATCGCTCCCACATCCTCCGTGGTGCAGGAATTTTTCCGGACGTTCGTCAGTTTCTTCAAAAAAGAACAAATCGGTGTCGCTTTGGCTTTTATGCTGCTCTTCCGTCTGGGAGAATCCCAATTGATCAAGTTAGCTTCTCCCTTTATGCTGGACGAGCGAAACACCGGAGGGCTGGGAATCGATACCTCTACCGTCGGTTTTATTTACGGAACGATCGGGGTTATCGCTCTGATGCTCGGAGGAATCCTGGGAGGAATAGCCGTAGCCCGGAACGGATTAAAACATTGGATCTGGAAAATGACGCTAGCTATGAATTTACCTAATCTGATATATGTGTGGCTGGCTTTCACCCAACCGGAAAACCTGTTGCTGATTTCTTCCGGCGTAGCCTTGGAGCAATTCGGCTACGGATTCGGATTTATGTATTACCTGATTCACTTCAGCAAAGGTCCGCATAAAACGGCCCATTACGCTCTGTGTACCGGATTTATGGCTTTAGGCATGATGATTCCCGGAATGATCTCCGGCTGGATACAGGATCACATCCATTATCAGTATTTTTTCCTGTGGGTCATTTTATGTTCTGTGCCCGGCTTTCTGGTCGTCAAATACCTGAAAATACCCGAACGTTCCGTGTAAAATCCAACCTTCAAACCGACAAATATGAATCCTTATCTTTCCATTTCCATCATTGCCGCTTATTTTATCCTGATTATGCTGGTGTCCTACTTTACATCCAGACATTCGGGAAGTGCCGATTTTTACCGGGGAGGGAATAAATCTCCCTGGTGGGTGGTAGCTTTCGGTATGATCGGGACCACGCTTTCCGGAGTTACTTTTATCTCCGTTCCGGGTTGGGTTTCCTCCCCGGCTAAAATGACGTATTTCGCCGTTATTCTGGGAAACTTTTTCGGCTATCTGATTATCGCTCAACTATTGCTCCCTCTCTACTATAAACTCAATCTAACCTCGATTTATACCTATATCGAAAAAAGATTCGGTCACCGGGCTTACAAAACCAGTGCCCTTTTTTTCCTCTTATCGAAGACTGTCGGAGCAGCCTTTCGTTTATTCATCGTCACCCTGGTCCTCCAGATCATGATTTGTGAACCACTCGGCATCCCCTTTTTCTGGAACGTTTCCCTCTCGGTTTTTCTCATCTGGGCCTACACGTTCAAAGGAGGAATAAAAGCGATAATCTGGACGGATTTGGTACAAACCTTTTTTCTGATTTTTGCCGTCGTTTTTACGATCTTTTCCATTCAAAAAGCCCTGGGATTTACTTTTCCCGAAACGATTTCTCATCTATACAGCAGTTCTCAGGCAGAAATCTTCGATTTCACCGATCCCTGGTCCAATCCCCATAACTTTTTCAAACAATTCATAGCCGGCATTTTTATTGCTATCGTCATGAACGGTTTAGACCAGGATATGATGCAAAAAAATCTCAGTTTGAAAAATATTCACGAAGCAAAGAAAAACTTTCTTTCCTTCAGCCTCGCTTTTATTCCGGTTAACTTTATTTTTTTATGCCTGGGCGTATTATTTTTTATATTTATGACACAAAGCGGTATCCCGATTCCTTCGAAAACGGACAGCATTTATCCGCTCCTGGCAACCCATTACCTCTCTCCTGCCACCGGAATTTTTTTCACACTGGGGGTAATTGCCGCAGCCTTTTCGAGTGCCAACTCAGCTCTGATTGCCATGACTACTTCCTTTACAGTTGACATTTACGGCATTGAAAGCCGTGCAGAATCCAGCCAAAAAAAGATACGGTTTTACACCCACCTCGCCAATGCCATAATTTTAATCCTGGTTATCCTCGCTTTTAACGCCTTCAATAATCAAAGCGTAGTATATGCTATTTTCAAATTTGCAGGCTATACCTACGGACCTCTGCTCGGGTTATTCTTCATCGGTATCTTTACTAAAATACGGGTCAAGGATAAAGCAATTCCCTATATCGCCTGCATTTCCGTTTTATTTACGGTCCTTTTAGACTATTATTCCGAAATTTTGCTGAACGGTTACCGATTCGGCTTTGAAATTTTATTGGTCAACGGATTGATTACCCTGTTGGGACTCTGTCTCTTTCGCCGCACAGGGGGACGGGGCTTTTGTGCAGAAAAGGATATCAGTCCGGAAACCGATATACTAAGATAATCGACGCGGGGACAGGGAGCCCCCTCATTGACCCCGTCCCCGTGTATAAAAAAACCGTCTTTCTGACGGTTTTTTCGGAGAGCTGTTAGTGAGATTTGAACTCACGACCTCTTCCTTACCAAGGAAGTGCTCT
>CAJMSX010000084.1 GCA_905216195.1 uncultured bacterium | reverse complement strand
TTTCCTTCAAATCGACAGATACTTTTTAAGTCTCTTATCCAATGTTCATAACTGCTTTTTCGGTGACCTCTTGTTACGGCTTCATCCAAATTTCGCAATTTCCTACGACTTTCACTACGCGCCCCTGTTTCCCCAGGATATCCTGATTCACGGCAATCACCTCTTCATTCAGCAATATGTTCTTCACGGAATCGGTCATCGTCCGTACGTCGTTCCCGCTGAGCAAAGGAGAGGCCATCATACACCAGAGACTCATGTGACTGCGGTATTCGTCCAGCGTACAGCCGTACTTCAATTTCCCGCCCGTGATGCTGAAACTTTTGCCGAACATACCTACCGTCAGCATATCCGGGTCATTCCAGGCGCCCGGACCGGCATAATCGGCTAAAACCTTATTGCGATCGATGATGTTGACGATTCCCATAAAACCGTCTCCTTGCTCGCTCATATCCCATTTGTCCCGTATATCTCCGGTAGTCCGCCAGTAGTGTCCGCCAACCTCCTTAGCCCAGGTCCAGGGTTCCCGCCCGCCCCATTCGCAAACGCTGTATACGATGGAACGATCCGTATTCCTCAGGGCTTCTCCCATTTTCCGGTAACGCAAAATAGCTGTATCCCGTTCCGAAGGAGCCCCGCAATAATCGTATTTCAACAGATCTACTCCCCAGGATGCAAAATCCTGCGCATCCGTTTCTTCAAAACCGTAACTTCCGCACACTCCGCCGCAGGTATAGCGTGAAGCATCCGAATAGATACCCAACCGGAATCCCCGTTCATGCAGATAATCCGCCACATACTTGATTCCCCGGGGAAACTTTTCGGCATTGATTTGCAGATGCCCGTCGGCACCCCGGTCCGCCAGTTGCCAGAAATCGTCTATATTGATATAATTGTATCCGAGGTCACGCATACCGTTGGCCACCATGGCATCGGCAGTCTCCAACACCAGGGTTTCGGTCAGTTCCGGGCCGAAAGTATTCCAACTGTTCCATCCCATCACCGGGGTCAGGGCCAGTTCTTCTCCTACAACAATCGTCAGTACGGAAGATTTGCTTCCCCGGGCGTTTTTCGCCGTGATCTTCACCGGATATTCTCCCGCTTCTTTTACTATGCCGCGAATGATACCCGTTTCAGGATTCAATTCCAGGCCTTCCGGCAGTCCTTCCGCCTTCCAGCTCACCGGACGTTCTCCCGAAGTAGGTACTGCGAATATAAATTCCGTATTCGGATAAACTCCGGCCACATAAGGCGCATTGATCCGGGGTGCTCCTTCGAATACCCCCTGATATCCTTCTTCCGTTGCCGTGCAGCCGGAAAGGATTAAAACTACTACTAAATAAAACCATCTTTTCATACTATATAGAATTTAATTGAAGTGTTCCTTTCAGGACCGCTTCTTACGCCTTTTAAACCCCATCGGCCTTCTCCGGACCCTTACCGGATCGGGCTTTACTTTTATTTTCCGACCGGTTACAACCCGTCAGATATACATCTTAGCCGCCTGTTCCCGTATCGCTTCACTCGTAATATAGTCATCGAATTCCATCCGCTTGTCGATCGTTCCGGACGGAGTCAGCTCGATAATCCGGTTACATACCGTTTGAATAAATTCGTGGTCGTGGGAGTTCATCAATACCACTCCCTTAAACGACATCAACATATTATTGAAAGCCTGAATAGATTCCAGGTCCAGATGATTGGCCGGAGAATCCAGCACCAGCACATTAGCATTTTTCAACATCATCCGGGCGATCATACACCGCATTTTTTCGCCTCCGGACAATACCTTTACATTCTTATAAATATCTTCTCCGGAAAACAGCATCTTCCCCAGAAATCCCCTTAAAAAGGTCTCACTCGTATCGTTTGAAAATTGACCCAACCAATCGATCAGCTTCATATCCGTATCGAAATAAGCCGAATTATCCATGGGCAAATAGGCGCTGGTGATGGTTACTCCCCAGGTATACGAACCGCTGTCCGGTTTCAGATTATCCGTAATAATTTCCAGCAAAGCCGTCATCGCACGGGGATCTTTCGACCAGAATACGATTTTATCCCCTTTTTCTACCGTAAAATCCACATCCCGGAACAACCATTTCCCTTCCACCTGCTTACTCAATCCGCGAACATCCAGAATACGGTCGCCCACTTCCCGTTCCTGCGTAAAGATAATGCCCGGATACTTACGGGTCGAAGGCATAATTTCCTCCACATTCAGCTTTTCGAGCATTTTTTTACGGCTGGTCGTCTGTTTCGATTTGGCGACATTGGCGCTGAACCGTTGGATAAACTCCATCAATTCCTTTTTCTTTTCTTCGGCTTTCTTATTCTTAGCCTGAGCCTGGCGCAAAGCCAACTGACTCGATTCATACCAGAAACTATAATTTCCGGCGAACAACTGCACTTTGCCGAAATCGATATCCACCGTATGAGTACTTACGGCATCCAGAAAATGCCGGTCGTGAGACACCACCAAAACCGTATTTTCGTAATTCGACAGATAATTTTCCAGCCACATCACCGTTTCTATATCCAAATCGTTGGTCGGCTCGTCCAGCAACAGATTGTCCGGCTTCCCGAATAAGGCCTGCGCCAGCAATACCCGCACCTTTTGCTTCCCGCTCAAATCTTTCATCAAAGTATAATGCAAATCCTCCGTTATCCCTAATCCGCTCAGTAAAGAAGCTGCATCGCTTTCGGCATTCCACCCGTCCATTTCCGCAAATTTTTCTTCCAGTTCGGCGGCTCTCACACCGTCTTCGTCTGAAAAATCCGGCTTGGCATACAAAGCGTCCTTCTCTTTCATCACCTCCCACAACGTCATATATCCCTGCATAACGGTATCGAGCACCGTACACTCGTCATAGGCATAATGATCCTGTTTCAACACCGATAAACGTTCGCCGGGACCGAACATTACGGTTCCGCGGGTCGGTTCCAATTCACCGCTCAGAATCCGAAGTAAAGTCGATTTCCCCGCACCGTTTGCTCCGATCACACCATAACAATTTCCCGGCGTAAATTTCAGGTTGACATCCTGAAACAGTATCCGTTTTCCAAACTGAATTTCTAAATTTGAAACTGCAATCATTTCTATACCTTCTGTTTTTATTGATAATCAATATTTTCCAATTTATAAAGTGACCGCAAAGATACGCTTTTATTTCCGAATCCGCAAAACGAAGTCCGGGCAAACGTAAACCCAGACTCAACTCACTAATGCAACTTTGTTGTTCAAATACGCGAAAAATCTTTTAACCAGGCATTTCAGCCCCTGTTGCCTTCCCTTTTCTTTCCTGCCCGATTTATTTTCCCGTCTTTTTTATCGGCATTATCCGCTTTATTTTACATTTCCCAAAACATTCAACCGGGACAGGACGCTCTTTTTATGTTGTTTACTGACCGGGATCCGGTTTTCCCCGATACAGAGTATATTTCCGATAAAAGAATCGATGTAACCGATATTGACCATATACGAACGATGTACCCGCATAAAAATCCGGGAAGGCAAATGCATGGCTAATTCCCGTAAATTAAAAGAAAGCATTATCTTCGGCGCATTATCCAGATACAGACAACAATAACTTCCGGAGGCTTCCACCCAACGGATATGTCCGAATTCGATCCGCCGAAAATAATCCCGGTCTTTTATAAAAATCGAATTTCCGCTGATTTGATCCCCACTCATTTTTTCGTCCGGTTCCCCCGAAATGCTGTAAACTTCTTTATCACCGGCTTCCCGGAGTACAGCCGTCAGTTGCTCTTCCGATATTTTCAGACAATGCATAATCTCTTCATATAACCGTTCGGATACCTGAATCGATACTATACCATTCGTACTTTTGAGAAAAAAACATCTTTCCATAACTAATAAATTAAACATTTTCACATGAAAAGGTAAGTTTTAATATAAAATTACTCAAACAAAGTTTATAAGCAGACCGGTGTGTTTGCAAAACATGATTTTTAATTTACCAACAGAGAAATACATCAATCTTTTGGGATATGCCTGCACCAGCCCCGGGCGTACTCCTTTCTTCTCTGGAAACAAAAACAGCGTGTACCCTTGTAAACGTACACGCTGCAACCTGTCTGTCTTCCCTCAAATAATCCAACAAACGAATCTTTTTTTATTTAATGCTTAACCATATTTTTCATACGCTTGTTGTAATTTTTCATCATAGCGGAAGACTTTGTAGTCCAGCCCGTTATAAGCCTCGGCAAAAACCGCCCATCGCTTTTGTTTCAACGGCTCTGCTAATTTTCGCCGGAGGATGTAAGAGACAAAGGCGTCCAGTTGGGCTCCTTCACCGGTTTTCATAGCTTCTACAAAAGCCCATACATTCCGGTAGCCGCAATAGGTGTAATTGAACCCCATAATTTGGAACATTCCCCAGGAAGCCGATTCCAAAGCGGCTCCGTGGAGAGCGTGCCGCTCTTCGGTGGAACCTCCGATGGTAGCAGCCAGCGCCAAAGCCTTCTCCAGACGTTCGTACTCCCGGAGTCCTCCTTTATAATGTCCTCTTCCCCCCGTCGGGTATAAAATATCCTCATTCCCCGGACGAAAGGGTTCCGGATTAAAATTCAATTTTTCTATCCGTTTCCAGAAAATATGCCCTTCGAAAAGAATAGCGGGTTTACCGGGGGCAAAAAATCCGCCCCGGCCGCCTGTTTCCACTTCCTGTACGGCCTTTACTGCAGCCACTTCCACCCCCTCGCCCAAACGCAGGGCCGCCCGTACAAAATCTTCTTCTGTTAATTTTACGATTCCCATACTTATTTCTTTTAACCCTGATTCGACTTATCCGGAGACAGCCGCTTACGCATCCTGTCTCCGGGAAGTTATTTCACAAACCTCACTTGTTTTACTTTATTTTTAATCCCCTCTACACCGACTTCCAATACGGCGATTTCTTTCGAACCTGTTTTTACCTTGTCCGTCAGCACTAAACTTCCTTTCCCTTCCGGTAAGGTATAGGTATAATAAAAATTCCCTGCTTTCTTTTCTTCTTTAATTTCCCGCTGCGGGCACATTCGGAGTAAATAAGCCTGGGCATCCGAAAAATCCTTCACTTCGACGATACGTACATCGGCAGAAGCTCCGGGCTTTCCGATCGGTTTTTGATCCGGACACAATACATATTCGATACGTTTTAAAATCTGGGATACATCCGGTTTTTGCGCTATTCCCAGAAAAGCCGACAAGGTCAGCAACATCGTCATACACGACTTCCACAATCTCATTTTCATTTCTACTTGTTTTAACGGTTAAACTTACTGGTATTTTCTACCTTTTTCCGGGCGTCCTGCACTTTTTCCAAGGCCTGGAGAGCTTTGGCGGAGGCCCAGCGATCCAATTTCAATTCCAAACGACATTCGCTGCAGCGTAAACTGTGCACGCTCAGCAATTCTTCAATCGAAGTCCGTATGAAAGCTCCGCATACGGGGCAACGCAATCCCGGTTGCCGCTCAGGTGGTTTCCTCTGATCCATGATCTTCTTCTTTCAGCTCTTGATTTTCTATTTGTACATTACTGGCGGTCAGGTGCAACAAATTGGCCAATCCCCCGGGTATGTCCGCTTGTTGCATTTTCACCCGCACTTTCATATTGGCCGACATTCCCTGTTTCACGCTACTACTTTCGCCCCCGGACTTCGGGGCCAGGGAGGCCCGCATTTTAAAACCGTTTTCCCGGGCATTTTCCGCCGGCGGTAAAGCTTTTCCCTCGTCGATCGAGAACTCCTCTTCCCGCTGTTCGCTAACCGCATCCAGAATTTTGATATCGAAATCGAATTCCGCTTCCTTCACCTGCAACAAAGGCAAGGGCACCAAAGTCAACATGGGAATACACACCTGTTGCTTCCTCCCTCCGCCGGCATCCGCACTGTTATAGGAAAAGGTGAGCGTCCGCAATTTCCCGGTCTTTCCGGTTTGCCGGTCATAGGATTCGAAAGCAATTTCAAACAGATAATCCAGATAGCGCCGCGCCGACAGGGAATCGGCATCAATGGTGGCAACCAGGGGACCCGCGATCAGCTGTTGTAACTCCATCACCTGACTGCTCCGTGTTTTAACGTTATTTTTTTCCATTATTTTTAAATTAGAAGGTCTCTTCCGTACGATAGGTCTCCATACGGAAATCCTATTCCGTTTCTCTCCGGCGGAACCGGGCTTTTCCGGAATCCCGCCCGCTTTTTTACTCCTCTTTCCCCCTCAATTCCTGATCCATCTCCCGTTGCGTAATCCGGAAACGGATGCTTTGAATGACTTCCTCCGGTAATTTCTGCAACTCATCCGCCGTCACCACCACTTCGATAGAGGGATAGGTATGCTTACGCACGCAATTAAAATCGCTGAGCAATTTATTCAGCAACCCTTCCAACGCATATCTCAGGTTCTCCTCCGCTTCCTTTCTCAGGTTTCCTCCCGGTTTTCCGTTGAAAAGTTCATTCAGATCGGCATGCTCCAGGAATTCAGAGCGTACGGTTTCCGCAACGGCTTCCAACAATACTTCGGTATCGATCTGTCCGTCGGAAGTAATGACTTCCACCGTACGCTCTTTTAATGTTCCCTGTATTTTACGACTCAGAAAAGCACAAAACTCATTTTTCAACGTTTCCTCCTTTTTCATAAATTCGCGGAAACTTTCATACCCCTCCTCCGCTCCGATAAAAGCCCCGCTCACCGTCGCCACCACACTGGTCACAACAATCTTAGCGAACTGTTCCGAAATATTCCTGAAAAAACGCCGGAGCTGGGGATAATTAATCTCAAAAGCATCCCGCTCCTTACCTTCGCCTTTCACCGCATATTTCAACTCCAATTCCAAATCCCCGATTTGAGCATTCGGCAACTGAAAATCTTTGATCTTTCCCTGCTGTCCGTATTCCCTCCCCAATGCCAGGGAATAACAGTTCGCCTCGTGCTGCGCCTGTAGGAAATCGTGCAATATCGAACTGACTATCGTACTTAACTGAGCCATAATTTTTAGCTTAAAACATTAAAAAATAGTTTACTATTCCTGAGGGGCCTGTATCTTCATGGCGATCTGGAGTTCTTTTAACTCTTTACCTTCTCCGGCCGTCAATTTCTTCTGACCTCCGTCAGAAGTCAGTTCCACCTCGAATACCGCATTATTTCCGTCGATTAATCCGGCCGTTCCGTCCAGCTTAATCAGTTCCGGTTTAAACAGTCCCTGACCGTTTTTATAAGTGGCGATCAACCTCTTCTTTTCTCCCGCCGCTCCCGACAGTAACACACTGTTTACATCCAGTGTACCTTTGGGATCGGATACATCCAGGCTGTTCCCCAGCAATTCGAGCACCTTCGCCAACCCGGCCGGCATGCCTTCCTGTCCCGCTTTTACCGCCACATCCATTGTATATTCCACACTGTATTTCGATTCCTGCGTAGCCTTCGAATCTTTTTTACTCGAATAGTTCGCATTCATCTTGGCATCCATATGGAAGGGCCCTATTTTCAGGCCGGCGGTCACTTCCGCTCCTACAGTGGTTTCCGAATGACTCGAATCCTCCTGTACGGAAGAAGAAGAGGCAGAAATACTCGCTTTAAAATTGATATCGATCGACTGTACGGCGATATAAGGAATCGGAACAATCGTCAGCAAAGGTACATTCAACTGTACCATACGTCCGTTTTGTAAAAATTGAAAAGAAACGTTCACCGCCTTCTTTTCCCCCGTCTCCGGGTCTACGTTTAATCCCACTTCCTGAATAAAATTCCAGGTCGTTTTTGCCGCCATCGCCTGTGCTTCAATACAGGCCTTCAAGGGTCCTCCGATTATCGAACCGAAAGGAATCGCTGCCAAAGCATTGGTCGCCACCTGCGACGGGGTTGTGTCAATAGCCATAATAACCTCCTTTTTTAATTTATTAGTAAATCGTTTTTGTAAGCTTACGACACAAAAATATACCCCGCTTTAGCTGAGGGCAAGTATTTTTCCCCAAACGGGCCTTTCGGTTTGTGAACCCTTCCCATCCCTTTCTCACGCGAAGACCCGGAGTTTTCTCTTGCCGGTCCCTCCGGGCTTTTATCACAGCCGGGCGGAGAAACGGATTCCGGGATTCGGGGATTTCAGGATTTCGGAGCAGAACCTTCCGCCGGAAAAGGTGAGCCCGTATGATTTCCGGAGTCAACGGCCGGCGGAGAGCTGTGTCTGCCAGGACAGCGAATCTGGCTGAAACCTTCTACAGGAATAAGAGTATCGGAAAACGCAAGCAGTTCCTGAAATTTACCCTGTAACAAAATAACGATGTAGTAAAAGAGGCAAAAAATCCTCTTCTTTTAATGCAGAGAAGAACGGTATTTTCTTGAATATGATATCATCTTGAAAATCTCTACTATTGCAATAGCTGAGTTCTGCGTTAAAGGAGAAATTACCGACCTGCCCTTAAAAGATATGCAAATAGTTCCATTCAATTTTGACCACGTACAGCAAGCCGGCAAATTTTTCAGGATCATCTGGAAACGTAAACATGAAACTGATACAACAATAGTCCCCCGATGTGTCGTGCCTAATGATACCAAGATGTTTGCCCAGGCTCATATAGAACCTGCAAAAGTTTAATGAGTGCATCTATATCAACAATAATCTTTATTCCGTTCATTGGGTTTTCTTTATGGATTATTATTCGTTTCAATCTGCCTACGACCTGCCTCTATCTCTTTGACGAGTTCTTCTTCTGTCGGTAGGTAAGGCATAAATTTGGTGGCAAACAGGTTCTCGTTATCTTTCAATATTGAGTATTTTACGACGGTTTCGTTTCTGTCGGCACACAGAATGATGCCGATTGTCGGGTTATCGCCTTCGGGCTTTTTCAGATCGTCGAACATACGGCAGTACATATCCATTTGTCCGATATCCTGATGTTTGAGTTGTCCAACTTTCAGGTCGATGAGCAAAAAACATTTCAAAATATAGTTGTAAAAAACGAGGTCGATATAAAAATGCTCCGTCTCGGTACTGATGCGGTATTGACGGGCAAAGAAGGTAAACCCTTTACCGAGTTCTTATGCCAACAAATTTATTATGCAAAGTGACTTGCGTTAAATCACAGCT
>CAJMSX010000083.1 GCA_905216195.1 uncultured bacterium | reverse complement strand
GCGCTGAACGGAGCCCTGGGGATATTATTTGCCGGATTGCTGGGAATGCGCTGGGGGGGAGGCCTTTGCGGCTTGCTGTCGTTATTGCTGATGTTTTTTACGCCCCGTTTTTTCGGTCATAGTATGAATAACCTGAAAGATATTCCTTTTGCCACCGGGTATATTATTTCGGTATATTATACCGTACGTTTATTCGACCGGTATCCTTTTTTCCATTTTCGTTATATATTGGGGTTGATATTGGGAATCGCCCTGGCTTTGGGAACCCGTTCCGGTGGGTTGATCCTTTATCCGATGCTTTTCATGTATGCGGGAATTTTCTACCTGCGTTATTACGGAGTGAAAGAATTTTATAAAGTTGGAAAATACCAGTCTTTTTTAAGGCGTATACTGGGAATTCTGCTGATTGTAGTTTTGGTCAGTTATATGCTGGCAATCGCCTTATGGCCTTTCGCTTTACAAAAACCTCTTGCCAACGTATTGTTTTCCTTGAAGCAATTTACCAATTACAGCATCGGGCTAAAGACCATTTTCGACGGAGAACAAATGATGTCGAATATGTTGCCCTGGAGGTATGCGCCCCGCTATCTGCTGATCGGCATGCCTCTGGTGACGGTAGTCGGATTTATCGGTTATGGGGTGTATGCCCTCTTTAAGCGGAAAGAATTCTCCCTTCTGGCTTTTTTTATCTTATTTGCCGGAGTATTTCCGATAATATGGGTAATTTATAAGAATTCGAATTTATACGGAGGAATAAGGCATTTGTTGTTCGTTATGCCACCTTTGGTTGTGGTTGCAGCGCGGTTTTGGCAACTGATGCTGGAAAGTTTCAGGAGCAAGTGGCTTAAAATCGGTATGGCCGGGATGATTGCCGGAGGAATTTCCTTGCCTGTCCTCCATATGGTAAAAAATCATCCGAACGATTACGTCTATTTCAACGAGTTGATCGGTGGGATGAAAGGGGCTTACGGCGATTATGAGACCGATTACTATTATAATTCGTTGAAGGATTCCTACCGGTGGTTCCGGAAACATGTAGACCTACCGAAAGACCGGAAGACGATTATTGTGACCAATCATAACGGAATATTGAATTATTATTTCCGCAAGGATACAAACGTAAAGGTGATTTATAGCAGGTATTATGAAAAGTATGCCAAAGATTGGGATTATGGAATATTTGCCAATGTATATATCAACCGGCATCAGCTGAAATCGGGGCTTTTCCCTCCTGAAGGAACGATTTACGCTCCCCGGGTAGACGGATATCCCATGTCGGTCGTGATAAAAAGGGAAACCAAAGCAGAGTTGGAAGGGTATAAGTTGGAAGCGGAGAAGAAAAATGAGGAAGCCCTGGAAGTATTCGAGCGGTATATACAAAAGCACCCGCATAACGAAGAAGTGATGGCGCGTATGGCTAAACTGTACCACTTAAAGGGAGATTGGAAAAAAGCGGAATTTTACGGACAAAAAGCCCGGGAATTGCATCCTACCCTGAGTGAAACTTTGTATGTTCTGGCTTTGACCTATTTGCAGGAGAATAAAATCAATGAGGCGATGGCTGCTGTCCAGGATATTTTAAAAGAGAATGCTTTTTCTGTAGATGGATACTATTTGAGGGGATTGATTTTCAATAAGCTGAAAAAATATAAAGAAGCCATTGATAATGTGAATAAAGCTTTATCCTATCGTCCGAATCATACGGGAGCTTTATCTCTGGGAGCCGAAATCCTTTTTCAAAATGGGAATTATTCGGTTGCCGCCGGTATTTATCAGAAGCTGCTGAAACTGAGAAACAGTCTTTTCGATAAAGTGAGGCTGGCCGATTGCTATTGCCGCATGAAACAATATAAACAAGCCGAGGATATTTTGGTAAAAGTAAATGAACTGCAAAGGGGATATTTTCCGGCGCTTAAAGTTTGGTTGAGGATCATGATCGCGAACGGGGATTGGACGAATGCGGATACGTTGATAAATCAGATGTCGGTCATCGACAATGATGCTGAGTTTTTTGTTATCCGGGCACTTTACTATAAAGAAAAGGGGAAGGATACCCAGGCGCAGCAGATGTTGAAAAAGGCTTTAGAACTGGATGCGGATAACCCGGAAGCCTTGCGGCTGAAAAAAACACTGAAAGGAAAATAAACCGCTTGGATTTTTTGTCGGGAAATGGTCTATAGGAAGGGGTAGAAAAAACCGCACTTACCGGTAAAAGGAAAATGGTAAACGAATGAACCGATGGTAACATCTTTGAAATAAAAAACGAATGGCTGGGACGGTACGCGAAACGATACGGAAATTGTATGGCAAATATCGGAACTTGGTGTTGTACGGTATCATTGGAGTAATGAGCGTATCGATAGATTTTATCGTTTTTTGGTTGTTGACTCACTTCTTCCCCGACTATTATTTATGGGCGAATGTCATTAGTGTAAATTGCGGTATTGTAAACAGTTTTCTCCTGAACAGACATTTTAATTTCAAAGTAAAAAATAAGTCGGTTTTCCGGTTTGTGGTGTTTTATATTGTCGGGATAACGGGCTTATTCATCAGTTCGGGTTTATTGTATTTGATGGTCAATCTCGGAGGAATGCATATGTTGTTAGCGAAAATGATAACGATTATCGTCGTCACTCTTTTTCAGTTTTTTTTAAATAAAAACGTAACATTCAGACAAAATGGATAAGCTATATGTGGTCATGCCAGCCTATAATGAAGAGGCCAACATCAGAACGGTGGTCAGCCAATGGTATCCGGTGGTTGAAAAAAGGGGAAGCGGTTCGAAGCTCGTTATTGTAGATGATGGAAGCAGGGACTCTACTTATAACGTATTGAAAGAATTGCTCGATGAATTCCCTCAATTGGTTGCCCTGACTAAAAAAAATTCCGGACACGGTTCCACTTGTCTGTATGCTTATCGCTATGCAGTAGAACAGGGGGCTGATTATGTTTTTCAGACGGACTCGGACGGGCAGACTTGTCCGGAAGAATTTTCCCAGTTCTGGGAACAGCGCAGGAATTATGAGGTCATCATCGGTTGCCGTAGGGAAAGGCAAGACGGTTTTAGCCGTGTCCTCGTAACCAAAGTGCTGAAGTTCGTCATATTCTGCGTGTTCGGAGAATGGATTGCCGATGCCAATACCCCTTATCGTTTGATAAAGGCTGATAAATTGAAAGCTTTTTTGACCGATATCCCTCCGGATTTTTTTCTCTCCAATGTGATGATCAGTGTACTGGCGGTCACAGAAAAGACGGGATTGAAATGGATTCCTATCACTTTCAGGCCCCGGCAGGGGGGAATCAATTCCATCAATCTGAAACGGATTGTGAAGATCGGGATAAAGTCGGTAAAAGACCTTTATAAAATCAAAAAAGAATTGAGAGAAAAAAGGAAGTCATGAAAAGTGGTATTTATACCCTACTTCAGCACAGGAAAATGACCTACTTTTGTAGATTGTAAATTGTAATGAAGTGAAAACCTTGGAAATGACAGACTATGTACTGGAATCCCGGTGTTGCGGGACTAAATTTGCGGATCAGAAATGGGAGTTGGATTGTCCGAACAGGGACGGAGCCGCTCTGATATTTGCAAATTATGCAAAAAAGCAACTGCAAGTAAAGGAAGAATTGCCGGGATTGTATAAGTATGCGGACTGGTTGCCCATTTGCCGGATGCTGGAGGGCTCAGGAGCTCCTGTTACTTATAAAAGTGTAGGGTTAGCCGGAGAATTGGGATTGACGAATTTATACGTCACATTTAACGGATATTGGCCGGAAAAAGGAGCCTGGATGAAAACCGGAGCTTTTAAGGAATGTGAAGCGTATGCCGTTTGTGCCCGTAGGAACGGGAATGGTGGAAAAGTGATGGTGGTTGCTTCTGCCGGGAATACGGCCCGCGCATTTGCCCGTGTCTGTTCGGAAAATAAAATTCCCTTGTTGTTATGTATTCCGGAAGATTGTATCGACGCCCTTTGGTCGGCAGAACCTTTGGACGATTGTGTGAAAGTATTTGCGACAGCTAAGGGGAGCGACTATTTCGATGCCATTTATTTGTCGAATATTATTTGTCAGTTGGATCGGTTTTATCCGGAAGGAGGAGCTAAAAATGTAGCCCGGCGGGATGGAATGGGAACGACGGTATTGTCGGCTGTTACGACAATCGGCCGTATACCGGACTATTATTTCCAGGCCGTTGGAAGCGGGACCGGGGCCATTGCCGCCTGGGAAGCGAACAAACGGTTTATTACCGACGGGAGATACGGGAAGAATCTGATGAAACTGATGGTTTCCCAGAATATCCCTTTTACCCCGATGTACGACGCCTGGAAAGCAGGTTCCAGAAACCTGTTGGCTTTCGATGACGATACCGCCCGTCGGCAGGTAGAAAAAATGTATGCCAAAGTATTGTCCAACCGAAAACCTCCGTATGCCGTAAAGGGAGGTCTGTTTGACGCTTTGACGGAAACCCGGGGGGATGTATTGGTCGCTACCAATGAAGAAGCGGAATTCGCCTGTGAATTGTTTAACCGGCTGGAGGGGGTGGATATTGAGCCCGCCGCCGGAGTCGCTACAGCTACTTTGATACAAGCGGTACGGGAGGGCCGGATTGAAAAGGATGCCGTTATCATGCTGAATATAACCGGAGGGGGAATTAAAAGGTATAAACATGAGCATAAACTGGTGTATAAAAAACCGGATTTTATTTTTAATTTGGATGCCGATCCGGATTTTGTAAAAGAAATTGCCCGCCAGACTTTTTTATAAACGCAGAGGAGATCCAGCGTACAGGGGCCTGAATCTTTTTTTCAGTCTTTCGGAGGTCTTTCCTGTAGCGGGGCGTTTAGGCTGTGGAGGACGGGACACTTCTCCTCATCGGTTTTTCAATTCTGAAAGAGGAACAGATTTTTTAACGGTTCCTCTCTTAATTTGTTAATAAAGCTTATATTTGTCATATTTCAGGAAGAAGATTCGTTCAACCCCGTGGATAATAAGACGGAAATATGCACAGATTAAATTTCAGAATCAAGAAATATCTTTCCTTGGATTTTTATTATGCCGTTATTCGGAAAGATTGGCAAAAGTCGACGATTATGGCCGATATCATTTTGAAAACCTTGGCCATACTGGTGATTTCCGTGCATCGTTTTATGAAGGACCGATGTACGGTTTCGGCTTCGGCCTTAACATTTTATTCGGTTCTTTCTTTTGTTCCCATTGTCGCTTTAGCTTTAGGGATTGCCAGAGGATTCGGGGCGGCCAAAGTGATAGAAAACCAACTTCGGGAACAAAGCTTTGCAGATCCTAGAATTATCGATTTCGTGGTTCAGTTTGCCAATCAGGCTTTGGAAAATACGAAAGGAGGTCTCATTGCCGGTTTAGGTATTGTCATTTTATTGTGGTCGGTGATTAAGGTATTGGGGAATACCGAACTGGCCATGAACCGGATTTGGGGGGTGAAAAAAGGCCGCAGCTTTACTAAAAAATTTACCGATTATCTTTCGATTATGTTTATCGCCCCTATTCTGGTCATTTTAATCAGTAGTGTAAATGTATTTTTAACTTCCAATTTGCAGGCCATCGTGATGGAGGAAGGTTTCCTGAGGTATGCCGGTTCGGTAATTATTGCTTTGCTGAACCTCGTCCCTTTTATATTGGTCTGGCTGTTGTTTATTTTTTTATACATGTTTATGCCCACCACTCCGATTCGGTTTAAACATGCTGTGGTGGCGGGGATAGTGGCAGGTAGTATTTATCAAATTGTCCAGTGGTTTTATATCCGGTTTCAAATCGGAGTCAGTTCATACAATGCGGTATACGGAAGTCTGGCGGCCTTGCCGCTTTTGCTGGCCTGGCTTCAATTGAGCTGGTGTATCGTTTTGTGGGGAACCGAATTGTGTTTTATTCTCCGGAACCGGCATTGTATGTACCGGAGTATCATGGATAAGGAGAACCAATGGATGGATAATGTGGATATAGCGGTAAAAGTGATTCGTTATATTACTTCGGAATATATGAGTGGGCACGGAGCCTCTGCTTTGGGACTGATCAGCCGTACATTGAAAATCAGTGTCGGTAAGCTAAGGGTGGTGTTGGAGGAGTTAACCGACCGAAAGGTTCTCGCCGAGATTAAAAACAAAGATGAAATTTCTTACCTGCCTTTGATTGATCTGCATACATTATCTTTGGCCGACATCATCATACGCTTATCTTCTAGTAGCGACCGGAAGGAAAAGGATTGGGAAAAACGTTACGTAGAAGCGATCCGGCGCGAATTCGGAGAGGAAAAATTTGCCTAGTTAAGGCCTTTTTAGATCAGATGCTTTTTTATTTCGGATAATTATTTTATATTAGGCACAAATTTCATGATATGCGAAAAAAGATTGAATTGGAGTACATTTTTTCGTCATCTGTAAAAGTTCTGTTTTCTCGTTTAAGTACGCCTGCCGGTTTATCTGAATGGTTTGCGGATGATGTGATGCAAAGGGAAGATAAATTTATCTTTATCTGGAATGGAGTGGAACATCCGGCCGTGTTGGTCGATCAGAAAAATAATGTTTTTGTTCGTTTTCGTTGGGAAGGAAGTGAAAATCCGGAGGAATATTTCGAGTTCAATATACATGTACAACCTTTAACTGAAGATGTAGCCTTGATTATAACCGATTATACGGATGTGGAAGATGAAACCGATACCGTCGATTTGTGGGATAAACAGATCGAGAATCTTCATCGCACCTTGGGGGCCTGATCTCCTCTCTTTTCTCTTGTGGAGGATACCTATTTTGATTTTTCAGCTACCGGCGGTATTGATAAAAAAATGTACCTTTGCAGCGAATTTAATACGCAGATTGGTCGATGAAGAAATTACATATATTTATGCTGAAAAGTTTTGCCGGTCCTTTCGTGGCGACTTTTTTTATCAGTATGTTTGTTTTGCTGATGCAGATGCTATGGCGTTACATCGATGAACTGGTGGGAAAAGGGCTGGATTTTTCGGTTATTGCGGAACTTTTATTTTATTTTTCGACCTCTCTTATTCCGATGGCTCTACCGCTGGCTGTTTTGTTGTCTTCTATCATGACGTTCGGAACTTTGGGAGAGAATTATGAGTTGATAGCGTTGAAGTCGGCCGGTATTTCCCTCTATCGGATTATGTTTCCTTTGATTGTACTGATCGTATTTTTAACCATTTTTGCATTCTTCTTTTCCAATAATATTTTGCCTGTGGCTAATTTAAAAGCCGGTAGTTTGTTATATGACATCAAGCGGCATAAGCCGGAATTGTCTTTTAAAGAAGGAGTTTTTACCAACGATTTGGAAGGGTATAGCATTAAAATCGATAGGATAAACAAAGAAACCGGTATGATGTATAATATGTTGATTTATAATCATAAGGTAATACCGGGCAATTATGAGGTTACGAAGGCGGATTCCGGAATGATGCTGACTAATCCTAAAAGCAATGTGATGGAATTGGTCCTTTTTCACGGGCATACCTATACGGATGAAGGTATGAAATCAAGTAACCGTAGAACTTTCCCTTTCCGCCGGTTGAAATTCGATAAACAGTCTCTTTTGATCGAGTTGCCTGGAAATGAGTTGAAAAGAACGGATGAGGATATGTTTAAATCTTCCATTATGTTGAATTTAAACCAGCTGAAATATACGATTGATTCTCTGGAAAAGAAGCTGAATGAAAGAAAAATGGGGGAAACCAAGCGTTTATTGGTGGTGAATTACCAGAAGAATAAAAATACCAATCCGCAATTGGATAGTACGTTCCGGGCGGAAACCCGACATATACGCTATGATGTGGACAGTCTGTTCAAAAGTTACGATGAAGAAGAACGGCAGCGGGCGGTGAATAATGCTTTGCAATACGCCCGGGATGTAAAAACCAGCTTGAGGAATACGCAGAATTACAATTTAAAGCAGGAAGAGCAAATCCGGAAAAATGAAATTGAATGGCATAAGAAATTTACGCTTTCATTTGCCTGTTTTATTTTCTTTTTTATCGGAGCCCCTTTAGGTGGAATCATCCGAAAGGGAGGTTTGGGTATGCCGGTTGTCGTATCGGTACTTCTGTTTATTATTTACTATGTGATTTCGATGATCGGAGAAAGGGCTGCTAAGGAGGGCGTTTTTGACGTGTGGTTCGGCACCTGGATGTCCTCTTTGATTTTGTTGCCGCTGGGCGTGCTGTTGACTTATAAATCGGTAACCGATTCCGAAATACTGAATGGGGAAGCTTATTTGAATTTCGGAAAGAGGCTTAAATCCTTTTTTAAACGGAAGAAAGATGAAGCATAAGTTGAAAATTGTGTATTTGGGAACGCCGGATTTTGCCGTTTTACCTTTGCAGAAAATTCTGGAAGCCGGGTATGAAGTGGTAGGGGTCGTGACTAATCCGGATAAGGCTGCCGGGAGAGGACAAAAATTACAGGAATCCGCTGTAAAGAAGTTTGCTATAGCTGCCGGTTTAAACGTTTTACAGCCGGAAAAATTCCGGGATGAAAATTTTCTCCGGGAATTGGCGAAGTTAAAGGCGGATTTACAGCTGGTCGTTGCTTTTAAAATGCTTCCCGAAGTGGTGTGGAATATGCCTGAGTTAGGGACGGTGAATTTGCATGCTTCTCTTTTACCGGATTACCGGGGAGCGGCTCCCATTAACCGGGTACTGATGAATGGAGAAAAAGTAACGGGAGTTTCTACCTTTTTATTAAAGCAGGCGATAGATGCCGGTAATATTATTTTTCAGGAGAAGGTGGAAATCGGGGAAGATATGACTGCCGGTGAGCTTCACGATCAATTGATGGTTGTCGGATCGGAATTACTGGTGAAAACTGTGGAGGCGATTGAAACCGGAAATTACCCGCTGCTGGATCAGGAGAAGTTGCTGAAAGAACGGCAGCCGATTTTAGCTCCTAAAATTTTTAAAGAGAATATGAAGATCGATTGGAACCAGGAAGTGGCTTCTGTCTATAACCACATCCGGGGTCTGTCGCCTTTTCCTGCAGCCTGGTCCGAGATGAAAAATGAAGTTACAGGGGAAATTTTCTCTTTAAAAATCTATAAAGTAGAAAGAATACCTCAAGTTCATGGACATATGCCGGGAGAAATCCGTACAGACGGTAAGACAACCTTGGAGGTTTACGTAAAGAACGGATTGATAGGCGTACAGGAGTTGCAATTGTCAGGAAAGAAAAGAATGTCCGCAGAAGATTTTTTACGGGGTTTTAAAACGGATCATTGTGTTTTTTTGTAGGAAGCGGTCTGTAGCTCCCGGATGGTGTCGTAGAAGTTATTTCTGATTTCTTTACCGTTTCCCCCTTCTGAAGACTCTTCCTGCTATGCCGTTTTGCTGTGTCTCCCTTACTTTCTCTTTTTAGTCTTTTCAGGTGCCGACAGGCGTGCTGTTCTTTTCTCCTGAGGGCCGGGAAATCTCTTGGGAGAGAAAGAGGAAGTTTTTGAAAGGTTAGTATGTTGTCTCTTAATTTTTTATGAGTGGAGTGACTAAAAATGTGAAAAAAAAGGGTGTAAAAATTTGGAATATGGTTTTGTTTTGCTTTATCTTTGC
>CAJMSX010000082.1 GCA_905216195.1 uncultured bacterium | reverse complement strand
GAATAGTGTGCCGTTTCAACCGATTCAGGAGCCGTCGTCAGTATCTTTGTTTTTGTACCCATGCCTCCCATGAGGTTTGGGAAGAACTGGACCGCAGGGGACTTTCGCCGCCCCACCGGCGGTATATGTTCGTTAAGCTGGAGGAAGCCGGGAAAATGTTCGTTTTTGAAGGGAATGAGATCGCCTCTCATCGGAACCTGTTGATTTTCCGGGATGAACATCCGGTGTCTGTGGAAATGCTGGACCTTTCTTCCTGCCGTTTGCTCCGGGCTTATCTGCAGGTTCAATATTCGGCCTGGCTGGAGTTATGCCGGTTCTACGAGGCATTTTCCCCGGTTTACCGGGGGCATTACCGATGGGGCGGTAAAGAAATCGAGTTGTTCGAACTGGGAGATGCTCTTTGGGCGGCGGGTTATATACGCCCCCTGACCGAAGAGAAGACTAAAAAATTATATTTCAGGCGTTTGTTCGGTTTTTTCAATCTTCCCGTTCCCGACGATCCCTGCCACCGGATCGGGGAATTCGGCCTGAGATCAAGGCCCGATCTCTTTCTTTCCTTATTGCGTGATAAATACCGTTCTTATTGGGAGGAACGGGAAAGCTGATGTTGTTCCTTTTTCTTTTTTTTGTCCGGAATTGCCGTATATTATGTTCACTTTATCGCTTTGTGTATATTTTAATATTTTGATTTCAAGCGATTTATGTAAAGAAGCTGTCTGTTTTGATTTTTTTTGCCCGGCGTATGGTTTGCCGGGGAAGAGACAGCAGTAATTTACCGTCAGAAATCATCCCGGGAAGTGTAATGAATCTTAAAATCAGAGAGCGTATGAAATTATTATCAGGTTTAGTAGGCGAAATCACGTCGGTCATCCGTACTTTGTCGGTTTCGTCCAAAGAAAAAAAACAGATCGAAGCCGATCTGATTGCGGCGGTAGCCCGGCAGGAGGAGGCTTTGAGCCGGGGACAGGCCGATATCATCCGGGGCGAGGCCCGGGGCAACTGGCTGCAACGTTCGTGGCGGCCTGTCGTCATGCTTGTGTTTGCAGCGATCGTTTTGATCGGTACTTTTTTCGATCTTTCCATTCTTTCGGATACTTCCCGTTTTTGGGATTTGCTGGAAATCGGAATCGGTGGATATGTCATCGGGCGGAGTGCCGAAAAGATTACCGGTCGGTTGAAAGGAGGCCGGTCATGAGAATCGAGACCCACAGACTGGTCGGTGAAGGCGTGGAATACCTGCGCTGCGCTAAATGCAGCCGCTTGCTGGAATGGGCCGATACCATCGTACTGCACAGCACGGACGGAGCGAATGCCATGTCTTCGGCCCATTACCTGGCCCGTTCGGACACTTCGGTGTCCGCCCATCTGGTCGTGGCACGCAGCGGCCGCGTGATCCAACTTTTGCCTTTTAACGTATGTGCGTGGCATGCCGGAAAAAGTGAACATGCCGGCCGCCGGGAACTGAACCGTTATTCCATCGGCATCGAGATCGACAATGCGGGCCGGTTGCACCGCCGGGGAAACCGCTTCTTTTCGTGGTTCAACAAGGAATATCTGCCGGGGGATGTATTCACGACGGTGGAAAACGGTCGCGCCGCTTATTACCACCGCTACCCCCGCATCCAAACCGAGCGGGTGGCGGAAATCTGTGCTTTGCTCAAAAGCCGTTATCTGGTGCGCTGGCTGTTGCGGCATTCGGACATTACAGCCCGTAAGGCCGACCCGGGTCCGGCCTTCCCTTTTGAGGAAGTGAAAACTCTTTCAGGATTTTAAAATTTCAGGTTATGGCATATGTTAAGAATTTAAGTGAAAATGTGAGGGGACGCCTGGGGAATGTGAGTTTTTATTCCCGGGTACCTTTGCCCGTAGCCGTCCGCTGAAAGTGAAGGATGCGAACACTCCGTTGCAGCAGCAGCAACGTAACCGGCTGAAGGATGTGACGGCTTTTTACCAGGTGGTACGGCAAAGTCCGCTGAATCCTGTCTGGCGTCTGGCAGCCGCCCGGGAGGGAATGACCGGTATAAATTTTTTTGTAAAGCAGAATATTGCTGCTTTTTCGGGGGACGGGCGGGTGACCGATTATGAGAAGCTGCATTTCAGTTGGGGCTGCTTGCCTCAGGGCGATTGCTTCCGGACGGTTTACCGTGCAGGGGAAGAGGCGGTGGATGTTTATTGGGAAAATGCCACCTTACTGAATGAGAGGCGTTATTCGGACCGCCTGCGGGTTGTGATGCTTTTCGGAAACGATGAGTTTATCGTTTTCACCGGGTTAGAGGGGAACGGTTGCCGGCGGGAAGACGGCTGTGGCCGGTTCTCTTTGCCGGTAGGCTGTCCCTTGCCCCGGAAGGTATATTGCTTTTTTGCCGCTGCCGACGAGAGGGCTTACTCCCCTGACGTTTGCTGCCACCTGGATTGTTAAAACCTTACCGGAGGGTATTATCCGCTCAACCGCATGCTGCTCCGGCAGTATGCCTGCGAAGATTTCCGTAGTGAGATCACCTTTACGAAAAACAGTAATCACGCTAAAATTTTACGTTATGGCTATTTTCAGATCTTTTTTGTTGGGTGATGTGAAGAAATCAGTAGCGAACCTGACGATGTACATTGCCAAAGGGGTGAGCATAGTGAGGGGCAAGCCGCTCAATGTCCATAATCCGCGCACGGTGGGGCAGCGGATGCAGCGGGCTAAAATGAAAGCCCTCGTGGGGCTGTCCCGCGGCTTCGGTCCTGCCCTGGCAGTCGGTTATCCGCAGACGGCCGGATTAGTCAGCGCCAACAACCGTTTCGTGCAGGACAACATGGGAGCGGTGACAGTAGGCGAAGACTTTAAAGCTACCGTCGATTTCAGTAAGCTGGTGTGTTCGTCCGGAACCCTGAAACCGCCGAAAGTGACGGTAAGTTTCGACGAGACCGGAAAACAGTTCGTTTTCACCCAAACGGTGCAGCAGCAAACGCTGACCTGTAATCCTGAGGATATCGCCTGGGTGACGGTGTATGAGAAAATACTGTGCGAAACCGAAGTCTACCAGTTAAAGTCCCGCAAAGAAGGCGGGGAAGTGAGAGCCGGTCTGCCTGAGGACTGGGAAAAGGGCAATTGCGAGTTTTACACTTTTGCCCGCAATGCGGAGGGGACACAGGCTTCCCGCACTTCTTACCTGCAAATCATTGCAGACTAACCCGCCGGATCATGCACAGGTTGGTGTATTTTATGACCGGCTGGCTGTCCACCCTGAGTATGGGTAAACTCCTGGGCGGACAAGGCCTTGAACTCTGGCGGGAACACCTGCTGGGACTGATCGGCGGCATTTGCAGCGCAATCATCATCGCCTGGCTCCGTCATCGCTGGGAGCACCGCGACCGGCGCAATACGTGAGCAAAGCAGAACCTTATTGTCGAACCTTCCCCCGGCCCCGGCGACCGGGGGATTTTTGGAGATGTATGCCGTACTCCCGTACCTGGTTGGGGGGATAAGACCGAAAAGATTATGTATTATCAGTTTGTTGGATAATCTCCCTGAAAATTTCAAAAAGAGGATGGAAATTTTCAAAAGAGATGTTGGCGAATGCACCTTTTTTTTCTAAAATGTTCGAAGCAAAATCTTTTTTTGATAAGGCAACTTTATTACCGTTATTCAAATCCATGACATCGCTATCGATAATTCTTGGATAATTTACTTTCAGTCGGTTCTTTTCGCCATATATAAGGTTTAATGATTTATGGTGTCCGTTTTCTGCCTCAAATTCCGTACTTAAAAAAATACGGCGACCCTGGGCATCCTTCGTCATCAGATCTTTATCCGTATAATAATGTTCTATGCATATTTCTTTAAAATCCCTGTGCGGGGGAATGGGTAATAGTACCGAGTAAACCTTATTTTTCCAGCACTTGAACTGCCTTCCCGGCTCATCGGCTTTGTTATTTACAGATGTGTCGTCTCTGTCAAATAAGCAGATGATGATATTCTGGTTTATCTTGGACCAGCTGGTCTGGCATACTTTTAATAATTCTTGATTATTGATGTGATAGTCTTTACTATGTTGGAAAAAACGGATGTTCAATCCGTCAAATTCCTTGTTGGCCCTAAACCAATTGAAGGCTGCCTGGAGATGTAGGCTGTCTGTTTTTCCCTCGCAAAACACGGTTGGGACATCTGTATCAAAAATAGAAGGGAGGGAGGATAGTGATATTTCAGGGACCAATTGTTTAATCCTTCCCACTAATCTATGGTATACCGGATCGCTTTTACCTTTGATGTGTCCGACGTAACCGATTTTGCCGATGAGTGTATCTCTGAATTTTAATTCAATATTTTTAATTTTGCTTTGTTGTCTGTGAATAATGAAATGTTCGTGGGCTGCTTTATCCAAACCGAATTTTTCCCAGGCATGTAACATGGCACGGATTTCCCTTATAAACTTACGGTTGACATTTATTCCTGAATTGACGATTAGTCCCGTAACTTCCTGACGGTTGTTTTTACGTGCAAAACGGCTCTTCTGCTCATTTATCGTAAATCCATTTGTTTCTATGATGGCTTTGAATTCTTCTGCCAAGGATAAGGTGTTGTCATTAATAGTGGCTATTTGTGGAGGAAACATCCGGAGGTTTGTTGAAAAAGTCATATCATCTGCATACCGGGTATAATATACTTTATATTTCGCGGAAAAAGCAGATAATTGGTTGTCCATTTTGTAACAGATGTAATTGGAAATGATTGGAGAACTGGGAGCGCCTTGTGGAAGTATCCCTTGGTGGCAGCAGATTTGGGCCAAGGTTTTTGCAATCTCCTCTGTGAAATTAAAAGGGTATGCCTTAAACATACCGTATACTCTTCCGAAATGTATGGCCGGGAAAAAATTGCTCAGATCCAGGTTGATGATTATCCTTTGTTTGGAATGTATGATAGCATTTGTTTTTATGTCTTTTGTTTTGGCATATCCGTGTACGCAGGGTTTATCAGGATATAGCTTATACAATATCTCCGCCAGTTTTTTTTGGATTCTTTTTAATCCGTGTTTCGGTGCATCAATTTGCCGGGTTTTACCATTCCGTTTCAATATTTCAAAGGAGAAATATTTTTCTTCCGGAGGAATGATATAAAGATAATACATTAAAATTTTATAAGGCACTTCTAAAACGCGTGCCAAATCCGCCTTATTTGTGACTGACAGGAAATCTCTCGTTTTATGATCTTTTACCTTTTCCATAAAAATACCTGCAAGGTATTCATCTATAGGTGAAACTTCCGGGCGCGACCAGCGCGAACGAAAGCGAATGACAATCTAAAATTTTAATAATCGTCGCAGGAACACAACGAAAAACAATAACCTTGCAGGTAGTGTACAAAAATAACATTTTTTTAAAATATAAGCAGCAAGAACAGAAAAACGGATTTTTTTAGAATTGCTTTTACCAGGATAACCTGGCCTCATCAATACGCTGTTGTGGCAGGTTTATGAATATTTACTGTCGGAAAATATTTTTATAAAAAACAGGATTAAATTTTGGAAGGAATCTATTGATTTGGTGGATATAATTCCAGAACAATTTTCAGATGAAGGGATGTAAGGTTAAAAGATTACGGAAGGTACTGGGTGGTTAAGGAATCAAATATTAAATAGGGTGAGATTTTTATAAAATTATATTCTGTATATTTGGGCATCGAATATGAAGATATTAATGTTATGAAAGAAGTTGCCCTTATTACCCGAGAACATGTTTTAACTGCAATACATCGAATTGATGAGGAAGGGATTCCTGTTCGCTATCAATCTTCTTACTATGATTTAGTGTATGAAGGGAAACGATTCCCACCTAAATTAGTATATTCTTACGCGTATTATGCTGCTCACCATATAAAGTTAAGTCATAAAGAATTTCATGGAGGAGAGGATACAGATACTTTTCATTTTTTGAGAGAAAAGGGATTTAAGATTGTGAGTAAGGAGATGGATGTAGCTATTGATGTAGCAACTTTTATTAAACAATCCCAAACAGAAGATTTAAGAACTCAGTTTTATGCACGGAAGTATCAAAATTTAACTGTTGAAGTGAGTTTTGGTTCGGGAAATATGGCTCATATTCCTTGGATTTCTTTTTTATATAAGGGACAAAAAACGAGTAATGGAATCTATCCAGTTTATCTTTATTATAAACAAGAAAATTTGTTGATTTTAGCTTATGGGGTAAGTGAGACAGTATTGTCTAAAATTACTTGGAAATATACTCATGAGCTGGACACGGTTCAAACATTTTTTGAAAAACGAGGAAAGAAACCGGAAAGATATGGTCAATCTTATGTTTTTAAGGTTTATGATACTTCTTCTAGCTTGGATTATGCAAGTATGGAAGACGATCTTCGGCAGATTGTTCGGGAATATAAACAATTAATGGGAGCAATATCGATGGAAAAAATGGACTTTCGCATAGATATATTGAACAGTGATTTGCAGCAAACCGGTTTGATTTTTGAGAATCGGTTGTTGTATCGGTTTGTGACGGCCTTATTGGCGAAGCCGTTTGTGATATTGACGGGATTGGCGGGGTCGGGAAAGACAAAGTTGGCTCAGGTGTTTGCGCAGTGGATTTGTGAAAAAGCGGAGCAGATGTGTATTGTACCGGTGGGGGCGGATTGGACGAACCGGGAGGCTTTGCTGGGGTATCCGAATGCGTTGAGTGAAGGGGAATATATATTGCCAGAAAACGGAGTGTTGAATTTGTTGATAGAGGCGAATAAGCCGGAAAATCAGGGAAAACCTTATTTTCTGATTCTGGAAGAAATGAATCTTAGTCATGTGGAACGCTATTTTGCTGATTTTCTGAGTGTAATGGAGTCGCAGGATTCTATTCCTCTGCATCCGGGAACAGAGGTGTGGAAGGGGTGTCGAGTGCCTGGTAAAGTCGGTTTACCTCCCAATCTGTTTATTGTGGGAACGGTAAATATCGACGAGACAACGTAAATGTTTAGTCCTAAGGTGCTGGACCGGGCGAATGTGATTGAATTCCGGGTTACTCCGGAGGAAATGGAGCGTTTCTTAAAGCATAAAATTCCGGTGGATTTAAATAGTATCCGGGGAAAAGGAGCGGGGATGGGGAAGGCTTTTGTGGAAATGGCTAAAAATAAAGCATGGCAACCGAAGGGAAGTGAAAATCTGACGGCTACGTTACTCGATTTTTTCAATAAGTTGAAAAAGGTGGGTGCAGAGTTTGGTTACCGCACTGCCAGCGAGATTTACACTTTTGCAGCTGTTGCTCATCGGCTTATTCCCGAGTGGCCGGAAAACGAGGTGATTGATGCCGTGATTATGCAGAAATTATTGCCCAAGTTACACGGTTCGCGGCGAAAACTCGAGGGCACTTTGAGGACTCTAGGGGAATTGTGTTTGAATGATGGTCAGAATATCGATGATTATTTTAGAGAAGACGAACCTATCAAGGGAGTAAAATATCCTTTATCGCTGGATAAGCTGGTCAGGATGTACAAAGGGGTCGTAAATAATGGATTTGTCAGCTATGCAGAGGCTTAAGGCATGAATAGGCTGGATATATCTATAACGTTGAATGATGGTCAGACGGTATCTTTAGTGCTGTTTGGGCAGGAGGGGACGTTGTTTGAAATACCGCAGGAAGAAGCACAAGCGTATGGAGAGGCGCGTTACCAGTTAGTGGAGGGGAAAGGTTATGAGTATGGAATAACGGCGGGATATCGGTTGGAAGGGGAAGTGGTGAGCCCTTCGCATTTAAACCTGTCTGCCGGTACTTTGCAAACGGGTAATCTGGTTGGTACTTTGCCTCTTGAAATCTGGCAGAGAGAGGAGCGATGCGGGGAAGTTCAGTTGGAAATCCGGTCGATCAAGGAAACTTACCGGGAGGATTACCGCCGGATGCTGGAAGAGATTACGGAGTATTCCACGGAGTTGTTGATGCATTATAATTCACCGGTCAATCAGTATTTCGAACCCCTTGCATCGGGAGATGCACGGATTTTATATCAACGTTTTGCTTTTGTGAAGTCCTTGATTGATTCCGAAGAGTTTGCGAATGCAGTTCACCAGATATTGTCTTCTCCTGCTACTTGTTGGGAAAAGAATAAACAACTGAGAAGGATCTGCGGAATGAAGAAGCTGGACCGGCAAGCGATGAGGCAAATGGTTTGTTCTACGCGTCGCATAAATACCCCGTTGCAACATCCCCTATATGACAGGTTAAACACACTCCCCGAGAAAATAGAGACCCGAAGTTTGCAGGAGACGGTAGATACTCCTGAAAACCGTTTCGTGAAGTATGCCCTTGCTACGTTTTATACTTTTTGTAGTACTTTGATGGCCAATACAGCAGCGGGAGAGCGTTTGAAAAGAGAAGGCAAGAGAGTGCTCGACTGCCTGGGACGGTATTTAAATCATGCGATATTGAAGCAGGTGGGGACGCCTGATTTATTGCCTTTGAATAGTCCGGTCCTTCAACGTAAGGAAGGTTACCGGGAAGTGTTACGGGTATGGCTGATGTTCGATCTGGCAGCTAAATTAGTATGGCAAGGAGGGGAAGACGTTTATCAGGCTGGTAAACGGGATGTGGCCCGGTTATACGAATATTGGTTATTCTTCCGGCTGTTGCATTTGGTGGAAGAAGTATTCCGGCTGAAGGTGCAGCATGTAGAGCGCTTGATTGTCCCTTCGGACGATGGGTTGGCTTTGCAATTGAAACAAGGGCGACATGTGGCTTTAACTGACATATATGAATGTGAATCCCGGCGGTTGAATATAGAATTTAGCTACAACCGTCAATTTGCAGGTGGGAAATCCTATCCGGAAGGTGGGAGCTGGACATTGAAGATGCGGCCTGATTACACGTTAACGATCTGGCCTGTGGGCATTACGCAGGGACAGGCAGAACGGGAGGAACTGATTGTACATTTGCATTTTGATGCAAAATACCGTTTGGATAAGGCAGACCAATTATTTGATATAGATGCCGGGGGTGGTGATGAGGCGACGGGTTGCCGCAAAGAAGATGTCTGGAAAATGCATGCCTACCGCGATGCTATCCGACGAAGTGCCGGGGCTTATATTTTATATCCCGGCACCGGTTCGTTTGAAAAGAGGGGTTTTCATGAAATCTTACCGGGAGTGGGAGCATTTGCTATTAATTCCACTAAATACAGTCAGGGAGTTGAAGACTTAAAGAAATTTTTGAAGGAAGTGGTGGAGCATTTTCTCAACCGCACTTCTCAGCGGGAGAAAATAGCTTATCGTACTTACGAGATATTCAAAGATAATCACCCTACGGTAGTTAAAGAACATTTGCCGGAATATATCGGAGAAAACAGAGGGCTGTTTCCGGATGAAACTACTGTTTTAGTCGGGTTTTATATGATTGGAGTACATTGGGATTGGATTGTCAGACATTAATTATAGATTGTCCGTTTGGGTGCCCGGAGGGGAGCGGTCAGACTGGATGCCGGACTGATTCAGGCAAAATATGTATTGTTGCATACAACGGGGGAATTGCGGACATCCCGTTTGTATAAAATTGTGCCGGGCGGGCCTCACATTTATAGCCGTCAGGATTTAATGAAAAAGCATTATCCGATAGCAGAAGAAGAAAAGATGAAGGAGGCTTATTATCTGGTTTATTCGCTTGAGGAGCTGAGGGAACCGGAATTACTGGACAAAGTGTGGGATGTTTCGCGTTTGGCTGCTTATCATGGGGGAAGAAATTCGGCGAAACCATTTACCGTATCTTTGAGTGAGTTAATGAAAGTGGGGAGCTCCAGGTGAGATAGTATTTATGTATTAGGATATTAATGGTTGGCCTGTATAAGAATGAGTGGTTTTCTGCTTTATTGTAAAATATCTTCAGGTTTGACTGATGTTGGATTCGGAAAGTAGTGAAAAATTCTTAAATTTGAAACGTTTATAAGCAAAACCCAGATATTCAGACAGCTCACATGAACCAAAATGGAAATTTACCGGGATCAGAAAAATTAACGCGACAGGAAATGATTGATTTCCAGTTAAAAATGGCTGGATGGGATGTCGGTGATCGTAGGCAGGTGATAACTGAGTTTTATGCTGGGGATGTCG
>CAJMSX010000081.1 GCA_905216195.1 uncultured bacterium | reverse complement strand
ATTCACAGCTCCATGAACAATTCTCAAGTAATTCACATAGGCATATTTTTCATCATCCAGGTAAGAAAAAACATCGATATTATTCAGGACGGAACTGACTATGGTAGATTTGGACTGATAGTGTTTTAAAGCTCCCAAAGACACTTTCAGATCATAGGCTTTTTCAAATTGTAAGGAATCGGCACATTCTTTCATTTTCCGGGTCATGTTCTCAATGACTTCCGCTACGTTTCCTTTCAATATATTCCGGATTTGGGAGATGTACTCATTGTAATCTTTTTCGGAAATTTTTCCTACACAGGGAGCTTTACAATTCCCGATATGATATTCCAGACACACCCGGAATTTTCCTTTCCGGATACTTTCGACATTCAGCGGTAAATTACAAGTCCTCAACTTATATAAGGAACGAATCAGATCCATTAAAGTATATGCAAAACGGGCTGAAGTATAAGGCCCGTAATATTCCGAACCGTCTTTTACAATTTGCCGGGTAATAAAAACCCGGGGAAAATTCTCTCTTTTAATGCAAATCCAGGGAAAAGATTTATCGTCTTTCAAAAGAATATTATACCGGGGCTTGTACTTTTTAATCAGATTATTTTCCAGTAATAAAGCATCCTGTTCCGTCTCGACGACAATAAACCTTAAATCTTCAATTCTTTTGACCAGATGTAAAGTTTTATTGGACTGATTGGTTTTATTTAAATAAGATTGTACTCTGTTTTTCAGATTTTTAGCTTTTCCTATATAAATAATTTCACCATTTGCATTAAAATACTGATAAACTCCCGGTTTATTCGGTAGTTCGTTAATTTTCTTTCTCAATCTTTCATCATACAAAGCCATAACAGCAATTTTACCCTAAAAATTGAAACGTACTACAATCGAACAATCCTCGTTCCCCTATTTTTAATTCCGGAATAACAATTAAAGACATAAAAGCCAAGGTCATGTAAGGGGAGTCCAGCGTACACCCCCGGTCCATCAAAAAGCGGTTCAAAGTTTGATAGATTCCGGACACCACAAAAGCATCCCATTCGCTCATAATACAGGCTATCGGTAAAGGTAAAATTTTCTTTTCTTTACCGGAAACAGCACTCAACCCGCCTTGGGTATCAATCAAACTATTAATGGATTCTAACAAATCTTCGTCATTACATCCTACAGCTAAGATATTATGAGAATCGTGAGCGACGGTTGTCGCAAACGCTCCCGCTTTTAATCCGAAACCGTGAATATAAGCGATACGGGGTTGATCATTTTTATAACGATTGATATAAACTATTTTCAAAATATCCCTGGACAGATCCGCTTCCAGATTTGCAAGGGGATGCGGAAATTCAAATTCTTTTTTCCCCGTCACTATCCGATCCTTAAATACCTGTATCGTCAATAAGCGGGTTTCTGTGGAACATCGCAATTCTTCCCGAGATAATCGTTGACGATGAAAATTATTTATACGGCTCAAGGAATTAATTTTTACTCTCTTATTTTCGGTTAAATCATACTTTTTTATACCGTCGATATATACAGACAAAACCCGGAAATCGCTTAAATTTTCGATTTTCACAAAATCCGCTTTATCTCCCTTTTGCAGTAATCCGATCGGCAAACCGTAATGTTCTACAGGATTTACACAAGCTATCCGGAGCACATCGAAAAAATCGAATCCGTCTTGCAATGCTTTTTTTACCAAACGGTCGATATGTCCATTTTCCAAAATATCATCAGGATGGGCATCGTCGGTACAAAACATTACCCGATCGGGATAAAGGGCGATTAAATTCTTCAATGCCTCATAATTTTTAGCAGCACTGCCTTCGCGGATCAAAATCTTCATTCCTCCCTGAATTTTTTCCAAAGCTTCCTCCAAAGCCTCACATTCGTGATCCGTGACTATCCCTTGAGAAATATATGCCTTTAAAGATGAACCTTTCAATCCGGGTGCATGTCCGTCTATTACCAACCCTTTCTCTTTAGCCAATTCCAATTTGGATAATACGCTTCCATCTCCGGCCAAAACGCCCGGCACATTCATCATTTCCGACAAAGCTACAAAAGAAGTATTTCCGTTCAGCAATTCTTCCATATCCTGCCGTTCCATCCTTCCCCCGGCACAATCAAAATCCGTCGCAGGTACACAGGAGGGCAAACCGAAAAAAATTTTAATAGCAGCTTCAGCAGCATGCTGTAACATAAATACTACTCCTGCTTTTCCCAATACATTGGCAATCTCATGGGGATCATTTACGACGGCCACCGTACCTTTCCGAATGACCATGTCCGAAAAATATTCTGGTAACAACATCGAACTTTCAATATGAACATGAGCATCTATAAATCCGGGACACAGATAATGGGCATAGGATTTTTTATTTTCCCGAATCTCTATAATGTATCCCTGGTCTATCGTTACTTCTCCGGGAAAAATCCTTTTACCTTTTAGGTCGATAATATTGCCTTCTATCTTTTCCATGTTTCTCTTTTTATCCCCCCTTCGCACCAAAAACGTTCCACGTGAAACAAAATCCAGCTTATCGTCCCATCAAAATCAATAACACATTGATGTCCGCCGGAGAAACTCCACTGATGCGAGAGGCCTGTCCGATTGTACGAGGTTGGATTTTAGAAAGTTTTTGCCGGGCTTCGATGGATAAATTGCTCAATTCTTCATAGTTGAATTTATCGGATATCACTAAATTTTCCAAACGATTCATTTTATCCGCTATCAGGCGCTCCCGATCGATATAACCGGAATACTTCATCAAAATTTCGGCCGCTTCTACTATTTCTTCCCGGATTCCCTCGGTTTCTATAAAGTTTTTTAAACCCGGTAAAGGTCGGAAAAGAGCCGGAATACTCAATTGAGGCCGGGCAAGAACATCCGCTAATTTCACCTGCTGCCGTAAAGGAGCCGAACCTAATTCTGTTAAAAAACCATTGACAGCATCAGGAGTCACACTTAAATCCTTAATAAAACCAACCAACAAATCTCTTTTCTTTACCTTATCTAAATATATATTATGTCTATTATTATCCACCAATCCCAATCCGTACCCTTTAGGCGTCAAACGAACATCGGCATCGTCCTGCCGAAGTAAAATCCGGTATTCCGCCCGGGAGGTAAACATCCGGTAAGGTTCATCCACCCCCTTTGTCACCAAATCGTCTATTAAAACGCCTATATAAGCTTCGTCTCTTTTCAAAACAAACTCTTCTCCCGAATGCAACGATAAATGAGCGTTAATACCCGCTACCAAACCTTGAGCTGCGGCCTCTTCATATCCCGTAGTCCCGTTAATTTGACCGGCGAAGTACAAGCCCCTGATCTTTTTGGTTTCAAGCGTATGGTAAAGCTGAGTCGGAGGAAAATAGTCATATTCAATGGCATAACCCGGACGATAAATGCGTACGTTTTCAAACCCTTCAATTTCCCGTAAAGCTCTCCATTGAATATCCCAGGGCAAAGAAGAAGAAAAACCGTTCAAATAAAATTCGGTAGTGGTTTCTCCTTCCGGCTCTAAAAACAGGTGGTGGGTCGTACGATCCGGAAAAGTATGCAATTTCGTTTCTATACTGGGACAATACCGGGGACCTATACTTTGGATCGTACCGTTGAATAAGGGACTGTCCTCAAATCCTTCTCTCAGAATATGATGAACTTTTTCATTGGTATAAGCCAAATAGCAAGCCCGTTTCTTCAGTCGGTTCTCATAATCGGAATGAATAAAAGAAAATCGGTGGAAATCGTTTTCTCCCTCCTGTACACTCAATTTTGTAAAATCTATACTCCTCCCGTCGATACGTACCGGAGTACCGGTTTTCATCCTGCCGGTTTCAAATCCCAAAGCTTCCAACTGAGCGGATAAACCGTAGGAAGAAGGCTCCCCTATCCTTCCTCCGGGAAAACTCACCTTTCCGATATGCATCAATCCGTTCAAAAAAGTACCGTTGGTCAAAATTACCCGGGACGCCCGGAATTCGACTCCCAAAGCCGTACCTACTCCTACCAAAGTTTCGTTGTTGAAGACCAGGCGGATGACGTCATCCTGCCACAAGTCCAAACCATCCGTATGTTCTAAAATTTCACGCCAACTGCCGGAAAAAACCATCCGGTCGCATTGCGCCCTCGGACTCCACATAGCGGGTCCCTTGGAACGGTTTAACATGCGGAATTGAATACTGCTTTTGTCTGTAACTATACCGCTCATTCCGCCCAAAGCATCGATTTCCCGCACGATCTGCCCTTTTGCTATACCTCCGATAGCGGGATTACAGGACATTTGAGCTATCTTATTCATATCCAAAGTAATCAGCAAAGTCTTTGAACCCAGACGAGCTGATGCACAAGCCGCTTCACAACCGGCATGACCGGCTCCCACTACAATTACGTCATACTCTGACAATACACCACCCATTTTAAAGCGTTTTTAGCAGCTCCAGACAAACATTTTCCTGAGTCCGCATTTCTATACTCTCCGGTTCCGTTTTGTCTTTAAAACCTATTAAATGAAGCACAGCATGGCATATTACCCGGTAAAACTCATTTTCAAAACCGCTGTTATACAGATCAGCATTGGAACGAACGGTATCCAGGCTGATAAAAATATCGCCGGAAAGCAGAGCACCCTCACTGTAATCGAAGGTAATTACGTCTGTGTAATAGTCATGTGAAAGGTAACGCCGGTTAATATCCAGTATATATTCGTCAGTACAAAAGATAAAAGATAAGGTACCGATTCGTACCGAATAATGCCGGCCCATAGTTTCTAACCACTCTTGGATACGATTTCCGGAAAAAAAAGGAGGTAAATCCACTCCTTCCGGAAAAAAAAATATTTCTTTCATATCCTTATAAATTGAAAATCAGGGTCACTTTCGCCCCGTTTTTCTCAAAGCATAGTTCGTCGGAAAGCGTTTTCATTACATATAAACCCCTACCTGCATCCTTAACTAAATTATCAGGAAGTGTAGGATCCGGAATGTAGGTGTAATCGAAACCTGCTCCTTCATCTTCGACAGATACATAAAAACGACCGTCATCTTTCCACGCTTCTACACAAACTTCTTTATCGGCCGAGCATTTATTTCCGGAAACAATCGCATTATTGACCGCTTCGATTACAGTCAAACTGATATTCCCGAACAACTCAGGTTTCAAATCGAAAGTACCCACAAAACTTTCGATAAAATTTTCAACTTTAACAATATTTCCGATTTCAGACGAAATCGATAACTTCAATTTATTCATCACCAAGTTTAATATAATTATTATAACATAAATACTGAAACGAAGGACATCTGTTTAAATTCAATGCCTTCACCCCGGACTCTCTGTAACCGTTTCTAAAAAATACATCCGGAAATTCGGATCTTTTCACAGGCATCCGAACTTCTAACCGATCTTTCACTGCTTCGCTTTTTCGGAAAAATTTTTTAACGACCGAAACGTTACAAAACTCCATAAATAACATAATTAAAAAAATAATACCTATTTAATAAGCAAAATAGATGCCAGAAACTCCGTCGGTTTCCCGGCAGACGACTTTCTTTCTTCTCTTTTTTCTTTTAACGAAACTTCAAAAAAGTTGTTCTTCTCCCTTTTTATTCCCGTTTTTCCTCCGGATCTTAAAAAATTTTTTTTCATTTTTCCCTCGCTACACCGATTTTCTAAAACCATTCCTCTTACTTTTCATAGTTATCTTTCTTTCAAAGAATCCGGCAAAACCGAATAAATTCCCCGGAAATATTCATCCGAAATCCCGTTCCACTTATCCATTCTCCTTCCTGACCAGATTCGCACCTTAAAACAAGCACGGGAAGCAAAACAAATAACTTCTCCCGCGATAACGAAATTAGCAATTAATTTTGAAATATCAATTTCATCGATTTTCAACATAAAAATCGATCTAGAAATTTTTACTCCTTCTTTTTTCTTATTTTAAAATTTATTCTCTTTATTTTTTCTTAAATTTTTCCCGATAATTCCCGGAAAAAACACTTAAATCCTCGATTATACATTTATTGATCCGATTATTTTATGATACTAATTAACTTTCATTAATGTATTTTAAATTTAATACCTTACCAGGAATAGATTATATTTTCGTAAAAAATTATATTATTTTTAATAATTTACAACATAATTTAAGCTTATAGGTCTTTTTTCATTAGGTAAGATTAGTAAGAATATTTTTAAATTTAAAATTTTTTTAAAGCAGAATTTTAATTTACAAGGAGCCCTTTATACAAACTAAAGTATAGATGACTTATTTCTAAATCCTTAGAATGTTCATAAGAGGAAAATTATTTTCAGATACAACCAAATTTAGCGGTTCTATCATTCAAAATTGGATGATCATCCAAAAATTAAGATAACAGAGAAAGGAGTTTAAAATCCTGCCGACGCATGAAAGTAAAAACTTTTTGACTCCTTATACTGAAACTTGGTTTCCCTTTTAGCCGAAATGTACCTGAAATCCTTCGGATTTAATGAGCCAGCCAAAGTTCCGGATCCAGCCTCAAGGCATCTTTATACACCTGAAAATTCAATATACTGCCTTCTTCGTTAGTATAAGCCACTTTCCCAATCACCTGTTTGGTAAGTACTTTATCTCCCTTCTTTACATTTACGTCCACCAGATTGGAATAAACAGTCATGTAACTTCCATGGCGTACAATAATTACGTTATTGAAACCCGGCATAAATAAAATTTCCACCACCACTCCATTGAACACAGACCGGATATCGGCATTCTTCAGCGTAGTAATACTGATGCCTATATTCTCTATTTTTACCCGCTTATAAACCGGATGAACTTTAATACCGAATTTTTCAGAAATAATTCCTTGAGTGACCGGCCAGGGTAACTTACCTTTATTTTTTTCAAAGTCCTCGGATAACAAAGTTTCTTCGGGCGTCATCTTATATACACCGGAAGAACCGCCGGATTTTTTAGCTTGGGCTGCTATTAATTTGTTTAATTCCCGGGTTAACCTTTCCCGGTTTTTTTTCTGAATTTTTAGTTTCTTAGTAATTTCCTTCTCTTTTTGCTGCAATTCCTTCACCAAACGATTTTCCGCATTTTGCTGAAGGGCTAAATCCTGATTTTTTCGATTCAGATCGTCTAACAAACTGTTTTTAGCTCGCACCAACTTTTGCAGATTTTGATTTTTCACCTGTAAGGAATCGTTGAGCTGATTAATCAAAACCAATTGTTTCCGGGAGTAGGATTGAATTTGTTCAAAATACCGGTACCGCTTGTAAGCCTGATTAAAATCGGAAGCAGAAAAAATGAACATCAACTTATGGGTTTTATCTCTCTTCTTCCAGAGACCATAAATCAGCTTAGCGTACAGATCCAATACCGTTTTTTTTTCGGCCGTCAGTTCCCCTATTCGTTTTCTATTTCCATCAATTTGATTTTCCAGGTATTTTACTTCCTGGTTCAAGGACAAAAGTAAGCGTTTACTTTGCGTAATTTTTTTCCTCAATAATTGAAGACGGCCCGTCGAAACCGTCTTACTATTCTGGGTTTCGTTTAACAATTTATTCAGGTAAATAATCTCTTTTTCGCTCTTTTCTTTTTCCTTCCGGATAGTTTGGATAGACTGAGCCCCCACTATTCCTGGCAAAACCAGAAAAAATAATAGGATCATGCGTATTACTTTCATCTCTGATGTATATAAGTGACTGAAAATAAGTGTCAGTCCATTTTTTTATATTTGAGCGGTATCCGAAAATTCGGCCTAACTTCACCGTCAAACTCCAATTTGGTAAACCGAAGCCCCAATTTAATCTTATTATCGTCAAAGGTCAGACTAAACAACAAATTTTCCGGAAAAATTTTTCCTTCGTAATTTTTAAAGTTACTGTAAGTCGCACTTATTCCGGTATCTTCGTCCAAATCCTGCAAAATCAGTTTCACGGGACGAAAGAATTCCGGATCAATGTAAATTTGCTGCAGCACCAAAGCCACCTCTTTATTTTTCTGTCTTTTCCTAAAATATTTTCTCAACTTCCGGTTAATCGCTCTTTCCTGAATATTCGAAAGAACATAATATTCAGCCGTCTTATCGAATTTGAATTTTTTATTTTTCGATTCGTTTCCGTTACAACTTTCCAGATTGAAAAAAACATTCGTCAATAATTTCTGAAAACATTCGTAACCGGTTTTAATCCCGTATTTATCATAAAAATAACTGTAATCCGACACAAAATATTTTTTATGATAGGTATCCACGAACTTCACGCTATCCGGAGTCAATAAAATCCTGCCCACTTCTATACCGAAAGAAGCAGTGGCCGATATCCAGATAAAACTGTCCCGCTTGATCTTTAAAACCGCCTTAACATTATTGTTTTTCCCGTTCACATTCAAGGAAACATCCAATCTTTTGCAATACAAACTCCTGTATTCCAGTTCCTGTGAGTCTATATTTTTCAACAATTTTCCTTCTGTTATGGCCGGCACTTCTTTCCGGACCACCGCTTTTTTAACTGAACGACAGGAAAACAAACAACAAACTGCAAAAATCAACAACAAGTACCTGATCATGGATCCGCTAAAATTTAAATTCTCCGGAAATTTTGGCTTTCAAATGTTCACTCACTTCCTTATCATTCATTTCCAAAGCTTTTTTCCACATTTCACGGGCTTTTTCTTCTTCCCCGTTTTTATATAAAATATCCCCGTAATGTTCGTATAACACCCCGGAAGGCTGTGGAGTATACTCCATAGCCGATTTCATATAATAAAGCGCCTGGGAATAATCTTTGCGCATGTAAAGTACCCAAGCATAGGTATCCAGGTAAGTACCGTTTTCCGGTTCCAGCAATACGGCCCGGGAACTCATATCTTCCGCTTTAGCCAGCCTTTCATTTCTCAAAGAAAGGTAATAAGCATAATTATTCAACACCATCGCATCGTCAGGACTGATGCTCAACACATTGTCAAACATCCGAAAAGCCATATCCACACTGTCCAATTTATAATAACACTCTGCTAAATACGACCAGAATTGGGCTTTTAACCGGGGCAAACCGTCCGTCAGTTTTACTCCCTTTCCGAAATAATCCACCGCTTTTCCGTATTTTTCCTGCATGAGTAATGAAACTCCCGCCAGCGCATAAGGCAAAGGCTGATCGGGAAAATAGCGGATAGCTTCCACACTCTTATTATACATGCAGACGGTATCCATCATTTCATTACACAACAATAGCAATTCTTCCCAAATAGCGTAATTGTTCTTATCCCTTTCCAAAATAAATTCCAATTCTCCGCGGGCTTCCTGCAATTTATGATCTTTTTTTAAAAAGTCGGAATGCAAAGCGCGGACCGATAAATCATCGCTATATTTACCCATCAGTAAATTCATATAAGAATCCAGCTGGGCTTCAGAGACCTTAACGGAATCACCGCTCAAAATTAAGCGTAAAATATACTGAACTTTATAAGAATTATCGATTTCATCACTCAACAAAGCTTTCTGCATGTGCTGCTCGGCCAAAGCAGGTTGTTTTTTGTCCCGGTAATAATCGGCAAGGTAAAAATGTACAAAACCATTGTCCGGCTCCACTTTCAGTATTTTATTCAATATTTCCAACCCCTTTTTGTCTTCGTTGTAATTGAAATACAGTTCGGCCAGTAAACTTAAATACTCGTTTTTTTCCGGATATTTCCGGATCAGTTTCAACAACTCAGCAGAAGCTTTCTTTACATTATCCAGTTTGGTATATAATTTAATTTTTTCAATGCTGGCGGGTTCCGTAATACCGTAATGTTTCTCATACCGATCGTATACGTCTATCGCCTGTTGCCATTTCTCCACCGAAGCGTATAGATTAGCTTCAATCAAATAAAATTCTTCCCGATCCGGATATTTCGAAATGATGTCGGCATATACCTTACAAGCCTCATCTATCATGGATTTTTTTTGTAATACATTGGCTAATAATAATTTATACCACAAATTATTCGGATTGCCTTCTACCGCTTCCCGGATCAGCTGCAAAGCTTCGTTGTAATTTTCATTCAACATCAAGATCCCCGCCATTTCATATTTCACCACGGGACTCTGAGGACAAATTTTCAAACAATTGGTATACCACCCCATCGCTTCCTGAAAATTACCGGTAATCCGGCACCTCACTCCTTCCTGGAAAGCATATTCGAATTCCAAACGCGTTTTTTCATCTAAATCGTCACAACCTTTTTCCTTTTTTTTCTCATCGCCGAATGCATAGGCTGTTAAAAAAAGGAGAAAAAAAAGCATCCACATTTTTTTCATATCCCTGTCTCTAATCCCTATATAATATCATTGTTTACCGGTATGTCCGAACCCGCCTTCCCCTCTTTCCGTTGTTCCTAATTCTTCCACTTCCAGCCATTCTGCTTGTTCCACTTGGTTAATAACCATTTGACATATTCTGTCACCATCCCGGATACAAACGGCTTTACCGGATAAATTAACAACAATAATACCTATTTCACCCCGGTAATCGGCATCGATTGTACCAGCACAGTTTAAAATGCCTAATCCTTCATACAATGCCAAACCGCTTCTGTCACGAATTTGAGCTACAAAACCGGAGGGCAGTT
>CAJMSX010000080.1 GCA_905216195.1 uncultured bacterium | reverse complement strand
GTCAGCATATAGCCCTCCCCCGAAGAACCGTTGATAAAAACCCCTTTTAAACCATTATTTACCAATAAACGGGCATAAGCTCCGATCGGCTCTACATTTACCTCCCCCTGCCCATCGAAAGGAGTAAAGGGAGCATCGATCAATCCTTTAATTTTTTCCATTTTTCTTTTCTTAAAATTCATTATAGACGCTCTGAAAAGTAGAAGCCGGTAATCCTTCCCCATTGACCAGATTTCCCCGCGAATAAGGTTTCCAACCGTAGCGGACCCCTTTAGGAATTACGCCCGGGCAGCTGACCTTTAACCGATTTCCTTCTATTACAGCCCGGGCGGGGACATACAACCCATCTTCCCCGGCTATTTCAAAAGTCCGCAAAGGCTTTCCGTCCGCCGACCTCAGCCCCTGTCCGTATTCAAAAGTGATATAAACGGCATCTTCTCCGAATTCCGCTTGTTGAAACAAAGGTCCCGAAGGTACAAGCTCCCGGTATCCGTAATTTTTGTTCAATGCCCATCTGCCGAGTCTTTCCCCGATTTCCCGCTTGTGCACGGGATGTACATCGGTGGAATCGCCCAGATCACTGGAAACACACATCCCCGCATTTCCGATGTTGGCAAGCAAACGCCTTTGGCTATCCCGGAAACGGGGCCAACTCGGACGGCCCATTCCGGACAATTGTACGTAATAAAAAGGCAGCTCCTCCTGCCACGCTCTCCGCCAACTCTCTATCAGCGCCGGGAAAACCCGTTCATACAATTCCACATAATGTGTGTTCGATTCCCCCTGATACCATACTATTCCCCGGATGGGAAATCCGACAAGGGGCCGGACGGCCGTTTCGTATAAATAAGCAGGTTCATAAGGATGACGTTGTAGCTTCGACACGGCCTGTTTTAGGTTCAGAAGCGCCCTCTCCCTTACCCAATCCTGCAGCATGTCGTTTTGAGTCCAGTCATACAAAACATCGACAAGCACCGGGTCGTATTCCAAGGTGCGGCGATCGATATAAGCTTCAGCCGGAGCCCCTCCTACCGCATTACAAATCAATCCCACAGGCAACTGTAAACTGTCGGCCAGCATTTTACCGAAATAATACCCTACAGCGGAGAACTCCGCTACCGCTGCTGAATCGGCCTCCTCCCAACCGGCAGGTTGGAAGTACTCCAGCCGGTTAATCCGGGCTAAAGTGAGAGAATCCCAGCTTAGCGCATCCGTATAAGCAATGGGCTTCATTCGATACAATCGGATTCTGTCGTTTACGGCTTCTGACAACGTCTGTATAGCCCCGGCCGACTGTTTGACCGGAAAGACCATATTGGATTGTCCGGAACATACCCATACTTCCCCCACCAACACATTTTTAAATTCATAAGACTTCCGGGAAGTAGAAATTTTTAAGACATGAGGACCGCCGGCAGGCAAAGGTCCCAGGGAGATTTCCCACCGGCCGTTTGCGCCGGCAATTCCGCTACCGGTATATCTTCCGATTTTCACTTTCACTTTTTCTCCCGCATCAGCCACCCCTTCGAACCGTAATTTTTTATCCCGCTGCAAAACCATACGGTCTCCATATAAGGCGGGTAAACGCAATCCCCCGTACTTACCGGTAATTGCCGAATAAACGGTAGCGGCGATAATACCCGCTCCTTCCGCCGTGGGATGCAAGGCATCGGGTAAAAGATCGGGACGCTCGTATAAGGCTTGTTGCAGATCGATCAGACCGGTCCCCCCCACCCGGGCTACCTGCCCGATCGCTTCCTGGATTTGCGCATACCAATCCCGCGTACCGGCCTTAAAACGAGGATGCCGGTGAGCGATCGGGCTCATCCGGCAAATCCATATTTTACAAGCCGGATTCACCCGACGAAAAGTATCGATCAATTGCAGGTAATCGGCCGTAAAATCATCCCGGAAATTAGGCCAATCCCGTGGATCCGTATCATTCAGTCCCAAATGGATAACGGCGATATCGGGCCTGAATTGCACGGCTTCCCGGAATTCCTGCTGTTTCATATAAGGACGGTGTCCCCGGTTTAACAAAGTCGCTCCCGACTTGCCGAAATTACGAACCTCGTAGCTTTCCCCCAATAAACAGGCCAATTGCGCCGGATAAGAATTCCGTTCGCGATTTTCAAGCAAATATCCATAGGTCACACTATTGCCGACACAAGCGACTTTTACAGTCCGGGCATACAAACTCTGAGAACAGCATAGCAGACCGATCAATAAAAAACGAAGAATCATTCTATCTCAGGAACTAGTTTATTCTGACCTTGGCGATGGCTTTCCGTATCCGGCCCCGGCCAATACAGGGCGCATGTGCATCTCCGGGAAAAAACACAGCAAATTTCCCCTTATTCAAGGTAAAATAAAATTCGGGGGTATCTCCGTAAAACGTTATATCATCCCGCATATTATAAGCCGCTTCCGGTTCTGACAACCCGGCCCGGCCTTTCCAGGCAAAAGTCTCCTCTCCTTCCAAAGGAAACTGTATGTCTATGTATTCATTATGCGTCTCCAAACGGGCGGCCGTTTTTTCCTTTCCCTCTACTTCGGCTACCTGCATATACACCCGGTCTCCGTCCAAAACGATTTTACCCGGAGCAAGAAACGACAAATCCTGTTTTTTTACATAATCGAACACCATCCGGAAGTCCGGATGCAGGTCTTCCACGACCTTACTGTTTTCCAAAAGATCTATAATCATAACGTTATTGAATAAATATACGGTTTCTTATCCCCCTTCATTTCCCTTTCACTTTCGGCAAAATTAGTTCATTTTTTTAGCAATAAAAATATATTTATTAAATAATTTTAAAATCATTTCCATTCCTTCCCCTTCCTTTCTTCAGGTCCCTTCGGGTATGCAGGGCTTACTTTTTAGTCCTTCAGGCGTAATACCGCAGTAAAAATCCAGGTCGAAAAAAGAAGAATTATTTTCCTCAGATAACCCCCAGTATTCTCGCCCGCACCAACATGGCGACTCCGATCATACTGGCGTTATCTCCCAGCTTCGAGATTTTGAAACAAGTATCTTTGCTGATCAGGCTTAAAGAATATTTATTGATGGCCATCTTTAAGGGGAGCATCAAATACTCGCCGGTCAGGGACAAGCTTCCTCCGACCACCACGAGTTCCGGATTCAGCAGATTGATGAGCACACCCACTCCTCGGCCTAACTTTTCGGCCATTTCTGAAACTAGCGAAATAGACAATATATCTCCCTGATTGACCGCTTGAATGATATCGTAGAGTAAAATATCTTTCCCTGTTTTCCATCTGTCGGAAAGTACGGAAGATTCCCCGGCTTTTACCCGCTCTACAAACATTTTCTCCAAAGCGATGCCGGAAGCTTCGGTTTCCAGGCATCCTTTTTTGCCACAATGACAAATCACTTCATTATTAAATAAAGGGATATGACCGAATTCTCCGGCAAATCCCGTTTTTCCGTAATACAATTTATCGTCGAACATCATTCCGACGCCGACTCCCCTTCCCAAATTCAAAAACAATACATTTTTTTCCTCTTTCACCACTCCGAACATTTTCTCTGCATACATCATGGCCCGGCTATCGTTTTCGATGTAAGTGCGTATACCCAGCCGTTTTTGTATCACATCGGTCAAAGGCGCTTCGTGAAAATTAAAATACGTATAACTATATCCGTTTGCCGAGTCTACCCGTCCGGTCAGGCTAAAACCGATACCGATGAGTTTTTTCCTATCGACTTCTACTTCGGAAATAAATACTTCGGTTTCCTCACACACTTTTTCCAAAGCCTCGGGTGTATTCTCCAGCAGGTAAGGTACGCCCTGTTTTTTTTCCAGAATATTTCCTTTGAAATCCAGCAATACAAAATCGATTCGGCGACGCCTGACGTCTACACCTAAAAAATAAAAAGCGTCCGCAGCTAATCCGAACACGTTCGGACGTCTGCCTCCGGCGGTTTCTATTTTTCCATGATCCTGCAGATAGCCGTCTTCTTTCAACTCCGAAACCAACTTCGTCACGGTAGGGATACTGATATTCAACTCTCCCGCCAACCCGGCAATCGTCGTCTCTGCATGAGCCGATAAATAGGCTAAAATACTTTTTTTCAAAAGACTGTTTTTGTATTCCGCCCCGGAATTTTTATCTCCACTGAATTTTAAAACACTATCAAAATCAACCATCTCTGTATCCGTTATAATTCCCTTAAAATATAAACGACAAATATAAAATTTTTGAACATGAATTCCCCTTTTTTCCCGAAAAACCCAAATGCTCTTTTTCAATTCATTTCCAGTTTAAACATTTATGTCTATCTTTGTGTCCTAAAATTTAGAACCAATGAGTCATAAATCAGGATTCGTCAACCTAGTGGGAAATCCCAACGTAGGGAAATCCACCCTCATGAACCGTTTGGTGGGAGAAAAAATTTCGATCATCACTTCCAAATCGCAAACGACCCGTCACCGGATTAAAGGTATTGTAAACGGAGACGATTTCCAGATTGTCTTCTCGGATACTCCGGGCGTCATAAAGCCCAGCTACAAGATGCAGGAATGTATGCTGGAATTTTCCCGTTCGGCTCTTATCGACGCCGACATCATCGTATATGTCACCGACGTGATCGAGGAACCGGAAAAAAACATGGATTTTATCGGGAAAGTGGTCAAATCCGAAATTCCCGTCTTATTGATTATCAACAAAATCGATTTGAGCAACCAGGAAAAACTAGAAGAATTATGCGATAAATGGCAGCAGCTCATTCCCAGGGCCGAAATATTTCCGATTTCCGCTACGGAAAATTTTAACGTAGACAACGTATACAAAAGAATATTGGAATTATTGCCCGAAGGAGAACCTTTTTTCCCGAAAGACGAACTGACGGATCTGCCCGCCCGTTTTTTCGTCAAGGAAATCATCCGGGAAAAAATACTGCTGAACTATGAAAGAGAAGTACCTTACTCGGTGGAAGTGGAAGTGGAAGAATTCAAAGAAGAAGCCAAACGGATTCACATCATGGCCGTCATCTACGTGGAAAGGGATTCTCAGAAAGGGATTATTATCGGCCACCAGGGAAGCGCTTTAAAAAAAATAGGGACGGAAGCCCGGCTGGATATCGAAAAATTTTTCGGAAAAAGCGTATTTCTGAATCTATACGTGAAAGTACAAAAAGACTGGCGTAATAAAGAAAAGGATTTGAAAAACTTCGGCTACGTACAATAGGCTCAGGTTCCCGAAACATAAATTTATAAATGCGTAATTCAGAAAAAAAATGAGTAATATCGTAGCCATAGTAGGAAGACCTAATGTAGGGAAATCGACCCTTTTCAACCGGTTGATCGGTAGTCGAAAAGCCATCGTCAATGAGGAGAGCGGAGTAACCAGAGACCGGAACTACGGAAAATCGGTGTGGAACGGAAAAGAATTTTCCGTCATCGACACCGGGGGATATGTGTCCAACAGCGATGATATTTTTGAAGAGGAAATCAACAAACAGGTTTTACTCGCTTTGGAAGAAGCCGACGTCATTTTGTTTATGGTCGATGTGGAAATCGGTTTGACCGATCTGGACCAGAATTTTGCCAGGCTACTGCGTCACATCGATAAGCCGGTTTATCTGGTAGCCAATAAAGTCGATACCAACGAGCGGATATACGATGCCAACGAATTCTACCGGTTAGGAATCAGCAGCGAACTTTTTTGCGTTTCTTCGGCAAACGGATTCGGAACGGGCGAACTGCTGGACCAGATTTCTACCCATTTTAAAGAAGATACTTTAGAAGATACCGATCATTTACCCCGCATCACCATTGTGGGACGGCCCAATGTCGGAAAATCCTCTACCATCAATGCCCTGATCGGAGAAGAACGCAACATCGTTACGGAAATCGCGGGTACTACCCGCGATTCTCTGTATACCCGCTACAACCGCTTCGGTCATGATTTTATCCTGGTCGATACGGCCGGATTACGTAAAAAGACCAAAGTCAGCGAAGATGTGGAATTTTATTCCGTTATGCGTTCCGTACGGGCTATCGAAGAGTCGGATGTATGTATGCTCCTTTTGGATGCCACCCGGGGAGTGGAAGCCCAGGACCTGAATATTTTTCATTTGATCGAAAGAAACCGTAAAGGAGTGGTTATACTCGTGAATAAATGGGATCTCATCGAGAAAGACAATAAAACAACCGTCCTCTTTGAAAAAGAAATACGGGAAAGGATCGCTCCTTTCCGGGATGTGGATATCCTTTTCACTTCGGCACTTACCAAACAGCGTTTATTAAAAGCGTTGGAAGCCGCGCTGAAAGTATATCAATGCCGTACCCAGAAACTGAAAACGTCGGAATTGAACCGGGTAATGCTGGAAGCCGTCGAGAATTACCCTCCTCCCATGACCAAAGGGAAATCGGTAAAAATTAAATACGTCACCCAGCTTCCCACTCATGCTCCCTCTTTTGCTTTTTATTGCAATCTACCGCAATACGTAAAAGAACCGTACAAGCGCTTTCTGGAAAATAAAATCAGGGAAAACTGGAACTTTACCGGAGTCCCCATCCAAATTTTTATGAGAAAAAAGTAAACGAAAAATCAGGAAGTTTTTCCTGATTTTTTTCTTTACAAGAAGGGGAACTGACGCCCGGCAAAAAGAAAAGCCTTGCTTTTTGCTTGGCTCTCTGCCGAAGAGTTGAGATTTACTTTTATCCCTCACTTTTTTTCATTTACATTTCAGATTTTACCTTTTAATGTTACCTTTGCATCAAATTTGCAATGTCGAGATGGCAAAACAGGATAAAATAGGACATGACGGAATAGTAAAGAAGATCTCGGAGCAAACGATTGAGATTACGATCGTCAGTAGTTCGGCCTGTTCGGCTTGCCATGCCAGAGGTGCTTGCGGCATGTCGGAAACCCAACAAAAAACGATCACTGCTGTGCGGCCTTCTTTTCCGGTTTCGGTGGGAGAGCGGGTGACGGTATATGCCTCTCTGGGCAATGCCGTCTATTCGGTAGTCCTGGCGTATATTCTTCCGACAGTGATTTTATTGACTCTTTTGATCATTTTTGTAGCGCTGGGGTGCAATGAAACGGCCTCAGCCGGAATAGCGCTCGGGGGATTGGTTATATATTTTTTAATTTTATATCTTTACCGGGAAAAAATCGGAAAAAAAATAAAGTTTACCGTTGAAAAAAAGCCGGAATACGAAATCCGGTAACCGGGAGGCGATGTCAGCGACCGGAAAAAGAGGTGTGGAAAAAAGTAAAAAAAGCGACTATTAACTGATAAAATATGAATACAATTGTTATTACGATCATTTCATTGTGTGCTATCGGTGTTATATCGGCCGTCATCCTGTACATCGTGGCCCAGAAATTTAAAGTAGAGGAGGATCCGAGAATTGACATTGTGGAAGGCTTATTGCCGGGAGCCAATTGTGGAGGATGCGGATATCCGGGGTGCAGGGGATTGGCGGAAGCTGCGGTAAAAGCCGATTCCATGGACGGGATTTTATGTCCGGTAGGGGGAACGCAAACCATGAACAAGATCGCATCGGCTCTAGGGCGGGAAGTAAGCGCCCAGGCCCCCAAAATAGCCGTAGTCCGATGTAACGGAAATTGTGAAAACCGTCCTCGCATCAATACATACGACGGGGCGGTTTCCTGTGCCGTCGAACATACGCTCTATGTAGGAGACACCGCTTGTTCGTTCGGATGCCTGGGATGCGGTGATTGTGTGTCAGCCTGTCCGTTCGACGCCATACATATGCATCCGGAAACCGGTTTGCCGATGGTAGACGAAATGAAGTGTGTAGCCTGCGGTGCCTGCGTGAAAGCCTGTCCCCGCCATATCATCGAACTTCGGAATAAAGGTCCGAAAGACCGGCGGGTTTTCGTTTGCTGTGTAAACAAAGACAAAGGCGGAATAGCCCGTAAAGCTTGTAAAGCCGCTTGTATCGGTTGTATGAAATGTGCGAAAGAATGTCCCTTCGGAGCCATTACGGTGGAAAATAACCTGGCGTATATCGATTATACCAAATGCCGGTTATGCCGGAAATGTGTGAGTGTATGTCCTACCGGAGCCATTCATGAAGTGAATTTTCCGGCCCGGAAAATTACTGAAGAAACCGGGAAATCCGCCCCGGCAGTAAAAGCGGTAACCCCGCCGGCTGCAGGCGTCTCTCCCTCTCCGGCCCCGGAAAGAGGCCCCCGGCCAACCGGAGCTCAGGTAAAAGAAACCGCAACGGACGCTCAGGCTCAACCGGCGGACAAATCCCTGGCCGACTCCAGCAAAGAGCCAAGCCGGGAACAGGAATAAGACCGAAGAGAAAAATCAGGAAACCAATAAAAATAAAAATTGATACGTTGTGTTGAAGACATTTAAAATAGGTGGGGTGCATCCACCTGAAAATAAATTATCGTCAGGCGGGAAAATCCAGGTATTACCCGTTCCGGAACAGGTAATCGTTCCGCTTGGACAACATATCGGCGCCCCGGCTACAGCTGTGGTACAAAAAGGAGATTCTGTAAAAGTAGGACAACTGATCGGACAAGCTGCCGGATTCGTATCTGCCAATATCCACAGTCCGGTTTCAGGCATTGTTACGGGCATCGAAAACGTGCCGGATGCAGCAGGCTTGCCCAAACCCTGTATTCTTATCCGGGTGGAAGGAGACGAATGGGTGGATACGATTGACCGTTCCGATAAAATCGTCCCCAACATCCCCCTTTCCAAAGAAGAAATTATCAAAGCCATCAGCGATGCCGGAATTGTGGGTATGGGCGGAGCCACCTTTCCTACCCACGTAAAATTGTCGCCTCCTCCGGGAAGCAAAGCAGAGGTACTGATCATCAACGGGGTAGAGTGCGAACCTTATCTGACGGCCGATCATCGGATCATGCTGGAAAAAACCGAAGAAATTATCATCGGGGTACAGATCCTCATGAAAGCGATAGGAGTGAACCGGGCCGTTATCGGAATCGAAAACAATAAACCCGACGCAATTAAACAACTGACTTCCGCAGCTTCCCGGGCGCTGGGAGTAGAAGTATGTCCTTTACAAGTAAAATACCCCCAGGGAGGGGAAAAACAACTCATTCAGGCTATCTTCAAACGGGCCGTTCCTTCGGGAGCCCTTCCGATTGCCGTAGGAGCCGTGGTCCAGAATGTAGGAACGGCTTTGGCCGTATATGAAGCCGTAGCGAAACATAAACCGCTGATCGAAAGAGTGGTGACCGTTACCGGGAAATCGGTGAAACATCCCGGCAACTACCTTTGCCGCATCGGTACACCGATATCCCGTTTAATTGAGGCTGCCGGAGGCTTGCCCGAAGACACGGCGAAAATCATAGGCGGCGGTCCTATGATGGGACGTGCTATAGCCAACCCCGACGCGCCGGTAATAAAAGGAAGCAGCGGCGTGCTGCTCATGAGCCGGAAAGAAGCCCTGCGCAAAGAATGCCGTAATTGCATTCGTTGTTCCAAATGTGTAGCCGTTTGCCCGATGGGGTTGGAACCTTATCTGCTCATGACCCTGTCCCGGAACAACCTGACCGAACGCATGGAGGAAGAAAAAGTAATGGACTGCATCGAATGCGGTTCCTGTAGCTATACCTGTCCGGCCAACCGTCCGTTATTGGACTATATCCGTCTCGGAAAAGCCCGGACAGGCGCTATGATCCGAAACAGAAAAAAATAGTTTGAACATTGAAATCTGCAAATATAGAGGTTTTAAAAACGGATGAACCGTATATTTTCAGGTGTGCATATTAAATAATAAAGTATGAATAATTTGGTTATTTCTCCTTCTCCTCATGTACACGGAGGCGACTCCATAGAGAAAAATATGTACGGTGTGCTGATTGCCTTAATCCCGGCTTTCCTCTGCTCGGTATTATTTTTCGGATGGGGAGCCATTATCGTTACCCTCACTTCGGTAGTGGCCTGTTTGGTTTTCGAATACCTGATTCAAAAATACCTGTTGAAAAAAACACCTACGATTTTCGACGGTTCCGCCCTCATTACGGGTGTATTACTGGCCTTCAACGTTCCCTCCAATCTTCCGGTCTGGATCATTATAATAGGAGCTCTCGTAGCTATCGGTATCGGGAAAATGAGTTTCGGCGGACTGGGATGTAATATTTTCAATCCGGCTCTGGTGGGACGGGTATTCTTATTAATTTCCTTTCCGGTACAAATGACCGTATGGCCGAAACCGATGGGATTCCACACCGCTTACCTCGATGCAAGCACGGGAGCGACCCCTTTGGCTTTACTGAAAGAAGGCCTGAAAAACGGACAATCGGTGGGCGATTTGGTCGCTTCCGGTCAACTTTCCGGTTACCGGGACATGTTGCTCGGCAATATGGGAGGCAGTCTGGGAGAAGTAGCCGCCCTGGCTTTGCTCGTGGGTTTTGTTTACCTTTTATTCCGGGGAATCATCACCTGGCACATCCCCGTAACGATTTTCGCTACGGTGTTCATCTTCACGGGCATTCTGCACCTGTGTAATCCCGAACAATACATTAGTCCCGTATTTCATTTACTAACCGGGGGCATGATGTTGGGAGCTATTTTTATGGCCACCGATTACGTAACTTCTCCCATGGCCGTAAAAGGCATGGTCATCTACGGCATCGGCATCGGCATCATTACGGTAGTCATCCGGGTCTTCGGAGCCTATCCCGAAGGAATGTCGTTCGCGATTATTATCATGAACGGTTTTACCCCCTTAATCAACAGATATTGTAAACCGGTTCGTTTTGCGTAACCTGTAAAATAAAGCAACAATGGGAAAAAAATTAGAGTCAAGTTTCAAAAATATGGTGTTGGTATTGTTTGCTGTCACACTCATATCTTCCGCTGCAGTAGCTTATGTAAATTCACTGACGGAAGGTCCCATTCACGAAGCAAAACAAGCTAAACAGGTAAAGGCGATCCGGGATGTTATTCCGGGGGAATTCGATAACGATCCCGTAGCGGATGCCTGGACAATAGATACTCCCGACGGAGGAAAACTGGAATTTTTTCCGGCTAAAAAAGAAGGACGAACCATAGGCACGGCCGTGAAAACCTATACCAAAAACGGCTTCGGAGGGGAAGTATGGCTGATGGTGGGGTTCAATCCCGACGGAACGGTATCCAATTATTCGGTATTGGAACACAAAGAAACCCCGGGTTTGGGATCAAAAATGGACTTTTGGTTCACGAAAAAAGGGAAAGGGGATATCATCGGTAAAAAACCGGGAACCGCAGGTCTGAAAGTCACGAAAGACGGAGGGGACGTCGATGCGATTACGGCTGCCACCATCTCTTCCCGGGCTTTCCTGGACGCCATAAACCGGGCTTCAGCCGCCTTAGCCGGAAATAGCGCTTCTTTGTCGGGAGCAAGGTCCCAAACGACGACTGATACCACTAATAACAAGTAATCCTGAAAGAACTAAGATATGAATAATCTATCCAATTTAACCAACGGGTTGTTCAAAGAAAATCCGACCTTTGTCCTTTTGTTAGG
>CAJMSX010000079.1 GCA_905216195.1 uncultured bacterium | reverse complement strand
GGCGATTTATTCTGCGGGTAAGCAAAATGAGCTGATTTTTTGTCGTTTTGACGTTATTTCCTTATTTTTGCAGACTCACAAAGAGAACATTCTGTAAGGGAAGACTGTTTGTGGAATAGAGAACAGCGTAATTTAAAAGGAAATGGAAACACAAAAGACATCTGTAAAAGAATTGTTACAGGCGGGGGTTTGTAACAGGGAAGTTGAAATCTGCGGTTGGGTGAGAACCAAACGGGGTAATAAGCAGGTAAATTTTATCGCTTTAAATGACGGTTCGACCATCAATAATATACAGATTGTCGTGGATATGGAGCGTTTCCCGGAAGATGTTCTGAAAAAGGTGACGACCGGAGCGGCCGTTTACGTCAAAGGGCTGTTGGTGGAGAGTACGGGAAGCGGTCAGGCTCATGAAATCCAAGCGACGGAGTTGCAAATCCTGGGAGAAGCGGATCCCGAAAAGTATCCGATTCAACCCAAGAAACACTCTCTGGAATTTTTAAGAGAGGTAGCGCATCTGCGCTTTCGGACCAATATTTTCGGTGCCGTATTCCGGATTCGCCATGCTATGGCTTTTGCTGTACACCAATATTTTAACCAGAACGGTTTTTATTATTTGCATACGCCCCTGATTACCGCTTCGGATTGTGAAGGAGCGGGAGAAATGTTCCGGGTAACGACCCTGGATGCTAAGCATCCTCCGCTTACCGAAAGCGGGGAAGTCGATTATAAACAGGATTTCTTCGGGAAAGCGACGAACTTAACGGTCAGCGGACAGTTGGAAGGGGAATTGGGAGCTATGGCTTTGGGGAAGATTTATACCTTCGGACCTACTTTCCGGGCGGAAAATTCCAATACGACCCGTCATCTTTCGGAGTTTTGGATGATTGAACCGGAAATGGCTTTTTACGACCTGAAGGATAATATGGACCTGGCGGAGGATTTTCTCAAATACCTCATTCGTTATGCTTTGGAGCATTGTATGGATGATTTGAAATTTTTGAGTGCTCGTTTGCAGGAAGAAGAAAAGAATAAAAAGGCGGAAGACCGTTCCATGGAACTGATCGAAAAACTGAATTTCGTTCTGACGCATGAGTTCGAACGTCTCACTTACACCGAAGCGATCGATATCCTGATGAACAGCAAACAAAATAAAAACGGAAAATTCCAATATCCCGTAACCGGTTGGGGCGTCGATCTGCAGAGCGAACACGAACGGTATCTGGTGGAGAAACACTTTAAAAAACCGGTTATATTGACGGGTTATCCGAAGGAAATCAAGGCTTTTTACATGAAGCAGAATCCGGACGGTAAGACGGTGGCGGCTATGGATGTGCTTTTCCCCCAAATCGGAGAAATCATCGGAGGTTCCCAACGGGAGGAAAATTACGATAAATTGGTCAGCCGGATGCAGGAAGTAGGTATACCGCTCGAGGCGATGTCCTATTACCTGGACACCCGCCGTTTCGGTTCTGCGGTACACAGCGGCTTCGGGCTGGGGTTCGAACGCTTGTTGCTTTTCGTAACCGGCATGACGAATATCCGGGATGTTATTCCGTTTCCGCGTACGCCGAAGAATGCGGAGTTTTAATGAAACCCTGTGGTTGAATCTTAAATTTATAAGTGGTGCTAAAGCAGAATTTACAACAAAAATTGGGTTTGAAGATCAATCCTCTTCAAATACAGTTGATAAAGCTGCTTGAGCTTCCTACCTATCAACTGGAACAACGTGTAAAAGAAGAATTGGAAAGTAATCCGCTTCTGGAGGAAGGAGAGGAAGATTATCCCGAATCCGAAGCGGATTTTCCGGAACAGGAGTCGGAAGATTTCGAAGAATCGGCAGAGGAAAACCGGGAAGAAGACGAGTTTTCCCTGGAGGATTATATGGGAGACGAGGACGATATTCCGGAATACCGGCTGACGGTTTCCAATGCATCGAAAGACGATGATTCCAAGGATTTCGTTTTGTCGCAGGGAGCCACCTTCCGGGAAAGTCTTATCGCTCAGCTGGGCATGAGAGATCTCACGGAATTGCAGAAGAAAGTGGCGGAATATATTATCGGTAATATCGATGACGACGGTTATTTGAGGAGGGATATCGAAAACATCGTAGACGACCTGGCTTTCGGAGCCGGTATAGAAGTCAGTGAAGAGGAGGTGGCGAAATTATTGAAAGTCATTCAGGAATTCGAACCTGCCGGGGTCGGGGCCCGCGATTTAAAAGAATGTCTCACTTTGCAACTACAACAGAAGACGGCTCTTCATCCTAAAAATAAAGTTTTACAACAGGCCTTGTCGGTCGTGCAGGAATGTTTTGAAGAGTTTTCCCGGAAGCATTATGAAAAAATCGCCCGTAAATTGAGGCTTTCCGACGAAGAATTGAAGGAAATTATGGAGGAGATTCTCAAGTTGAATCCCAAACCCGGAGGTAGCCTGAACGACCTTTCCTATGAAAGAAATGCCGAAAAAATTATTCCGGATTTTACCCTCGATTTGGTGGACGGAGAATTGCAGCTCAGCCTCAATGCCGGAAATATACCGGAACTCCGGATCAATAAGGCCTATCTCAATATGCTGGAAAATTACCAGAAGGGACAGAATTCCAAAAATAAGCGGGATGTAGTCTCTTTTGTGAAATATAAGCTCAATTCGGCAAAATCCTTTATCGACGCCGTCGAACAGCGGAACAATACCCTGATGCTGACGATGACGGCCATCGTACAGTTTCAAAAACCGTTTTTTTTAACCGGAGACGAAAACGCCTTGAAACCCATGATCCTCCGCGACATTGCCGATATCACGGGCCTGGACGTCTCCACGATCTCCCGGGTATCCAATGCGAAATACATACAAACCTGGTTCGGTATTTACTCTTTGAAAGATTTCTTTACGGGAAGCATGCAAATGACGAGCGGAGAGGAAGTCAGTACCGGAGAACTTAAAAATGCTTTGAAAAGCATTATAGATGCCGAAGATAAAAAGAAACCCTATACGGACGACGAACTGGTGGAAAGAATGGAGAAGAAGGGATACCAGATTGCCCGACGCACGATTGCCAAATACCGGCAGATGCTGGATATTCCCGTAGCCCGTCTCCGCCGGGAAATATAAATTTTACCTATGAAAATAATCGCACAAAGCCTTTCTTATGTTATGCATCCGTTGCTGATCCCGCTGTACGGATTGATGTTTATTTTTAATTCGGATTCGGTTTTTTCTTTTATACCCGGTAAAGCTCGTTTTTATTGTTATCTGATTACCGTTTTCACGGTAACGATATTGCCGGTATGCAGTTTATTTTTCTTTAAAAGGTTGAAATTAATCAGTAATTACCGGCTGGAAATCAAGCAGGAAAGGGTGTATCCCGCCTTGGCCGCTATTTTTTCCGGTTTTCTGGGATTTTACCTGATCGGCAGAATACCCTACACCAATATTGTGCAACAATTGTATCTGGTGTTGATTATCGTTTTATCCGGATTTTCCATTGTCACTTTACGTTGGAAAATGAGTATGCACATGACGGCTGCGGGTGCGGTTTGCGGTTTTCTGTTGATTTTGGGATTCAAATATTGGGGAAATATCCGTGACCTCTTTATCACCGTACTTTTGTTATCCGGGATTTTGGCTACCTGCCGGCTGTATCTGAAAAAACATACTCCCGCTCAGATTTATATCGGTTTTCTGTTCGGCCTGTGTTTTGTGCTTTTGATTCTCTGTTAAGAGTCTCCGCTGCTTTTCATGACCCAGATATCGGGGCGACGAAGCAATTTTTTGTATTTTTCCGCTTCCGACTGAGCTTCGGTTTCGGTAGTCATACTTTTAATACTGATGCGGAGACGTCCCTGAGATTCGATGATTTGAGGGAAATATCCCCGGGCTTTGAGGTTATCGACGAATTGTTCAGCCCCGCTTCTCTCCGAAGGGCGGTAGCTGGCCACAATAATATGGTATACTGAAGAAGGAGAGGAAACTGCTGCTGGAGCAGGAGCGCCCGTTTCTTTTTTTCTCGTTGTGTCCGGAAAGTCCAATGTATTTTGGGGGTCTGCATGAGTCTTCCTCACGACCATGGCCGAAGTCAGGTATTTCGGGTCCAGCCCCTTGTTTTGGCAAGCAGGGAGCAAAAAGGCTCCTAAAAGTAGCACGAATCCGATTCTGTACATCATTTTCATGGAAATGAAACGGGCGTGGATTTTCGCCCGAATCTCCCTTTGTCCGGATGGACCACCGATCAGTTTCCCGATTTGTAAATCCATGTTTTCTCTTTTCCTTTTTCGGTAACGATCTTTTTCTGAGCCTTTAAGGCTTCGCTCCGGGTCGGAAAACCGTTGTAAGAAACCAGATACAAATTTTCGAAATAAGGTATAATCTTGGAATCGTATCCTTCTTTCTGCAATTTGTCGCATAGTTTATCCGCATTTTCTTTGTATTCGAAGCAACCGGCAATCAGAAAATAGTTTTGAACTTCATTTTTGACCGGTTTTTCCACTTTGACTTCCGGTTTCGGCTGCACGGTGTCTTTGACGACTTCCGGTTTGGGTGCCGGTTTGGGCGCCGGTTTCGGTTTTTCTTTACAAGAAGCAAAAATACAAAACAACCCTAAAACGATTAAAGCAATCCGCGTTTTCATATGTGTCAGTTTTTGTAGGAATTATAGCGTAAAATGTGCTGTACTTCCCCGATTTTGTTCTAAAATATACAGCACGTTACAAATTTAGTAAAAAATAGTTTATATTTTTACGTAATCCCTTATTTTTGTTCCGCATAAATCTGTTAAACCTAATGAAAAACACAATGAAACGTATTTTAATGTTGTTGCTGGTATGTACAGCGGTATTTTCTTGTCAGAAAAAAGACCCCAATGTAGTGACCATAAAAACGAATTTTGGGGATATAAAAGTAAAATTGTATGAGGATACTCCCCGGCACCGGGAAAATTTCCTGAAATTGGTGAAAGACGGCTTTTATGAAGGAATTTTATTTCACCGGGTGATCAATCATTTTATGATTCAGGCGGGGGATCCCGACTCCCGGAAAGCAAGCTCAGGCGCCGCTCTGGGGGAAAATGAAATCGGTTATACGATAGATGCGGAGATTTTGCCTCAGCATTTTCACCGCAAGGGCGTACTCGCTGCCGCCCGGGAAGGAGATCAGGTCAATCCCGAACGTAAGTCCAGCGGTTCCCATTTTTATCTGGCACAAGGGAAAGTCTTTACTCCTCAGCAACTTGATTCGGCCGTGATCACGATTAATAAACGTCGTTATGCGGCTTTGGTCGGACAGTTGAAACAAAAGCGGAGCGGGGAGATAGAGGCTTGTACGCAGGAAAAGAATCAGCAGAGACTGGCCGAAATCGACCGGGAAATCGAAGAAGAGGCCCGGCAATTATTCGGAAAAGAAGAACTGGTGCTTTCCGATGAGCAAAAAGAAGCTTATACGACTGTAGGAGGTATTCCTCACCTCGACGGAGCCTATACGGTTTTCGGGGAAATCGTCGAAGGTACGGAAGTGTTGGATAAGATTGCGGCCGTGAAAACGGATAAACGGGATCGTCCGCTGGAAGATGTCGTTATATTGAAAATGGAATAAGGGAGAGGGGATGGTACGACGGATCTCCCGTTTTACGGGAAACCGGCGATCCTCTGTTCCGGAAGGGAAGGATTCCGGAAGGGAAGCTCGCCGGTTTTTTCCGCCGGCCGGTTTAGGCCGGTTCTCAGGGATCAGATTCCCGTGATTTTCTTTATTTCGTTCAGTTTGTTGAGCGCTTCCAGAGGGGTGAGGCTGTTGATGTCCATTCCTGCAATCTGGTCCCGGATTTGAAGCAGAACCGGATCTTCCAACTGGAAAAAACTCAGTTGCATGCCTTCGCGTTCAGCAGCTATTGATTCTACGTGTTTTTGGATTTGTCCGTTGTTATCCCGGTCGTTTTCCAATTGTTTTAATATATCGGTAGCTCTTTTAATGACCGATTGGGGCAGGCCCGCCATTTTGCCGACCTGTATGCCGAAAGAATGGTTGGAGCCTCCTTTGAGCAGTTTCCGCAAGAAAACGACCCGGTTGCCCACTTCTTTTACCGATACGTTGTAATTTTTGATTCTCTTGAAGGAGCGTTCCATCTCGTTCAATTCATGGTAGTGGGTGGCGAACAGAGTTTTGGCCTTGTATTTCGGGTGTTCGTGCAGGTACTCGACTATGGCCCAGGCGATGGAAATTCCGTCGTAGGTGGAGGTCCCCCTGCCCAGTTCGTCGAAAAGGACCAGGCTGCGGTTCGAAATATTGTTCAGGATATTGGCCGCTTCGTTCATTTCCACCATAAAAGTAGATTCTCCCTGAGAAATATTATCCGAAGCTCCCACCCGGGTGAAAATTTTATCTACATATCCGATTTTGGCAGCAGCAGCCGGAATATAGCAACCGGCCTGGGCCAGAATGACGATTAAAGCGGTTTGTCTCAGTAAAGCCGATTTCCCGGCCATATTGGGTCCTGTAATGATAATGATCTGCTGTTTTTGGGTATCCAGGTAGACGTTGTTGGAAATGTATTCCTCTCCGGGCGGTAATTGCCGTTCGATGACCGGATGCCGGCCTTCCCGGATCTCGAGGATTTCCGAATCGTTGATTTCCGGACGGTGGTATTGATAGCAGATGGAGATTTCGGCAAACGAAATCAAAGAGTCGATGGCCGCGATGATCCGCGCATTATTTTGGAGTTGCCGGATATAGGCACCGGCTTCGTTCAGCAAAAGAGCGTAGAGATTGGCTTCGATTTCCTGGATGCGGTCTTCCGCTCCTAAAATTTTATCTTCATATTCTTTGAGTTCGGGAGTAATGTATCTTTCGGCATTGACCAGGGTTTGTTTCCGGATCCAGCTGTCAGGCGCCTTGTCTTTATGGGTTTTCGTCACTTCGATGTAGTAGCCGAATACATTATTAAAACCGATCTTCAGGGAAGGAATGCCGGTTGCTTCAATTTCCCGCTGTTGCATTTGCAGTAACAATTCCTTGCTGTGGGCCGTGATGTTCCGCAATTCATCTAGTTCCGTATGCACACCTTCGGCGATGACGTCTCCCTTGTGGAGTTGATTGGGGGCGTTTTCTTTGATTTCCCGATCGATTTTTTGGAACAAAGCGTCGCAGGGTTCCAGTTGGGAGGCCCATTTTTCCAGTACGGGACAAGAGGTCTTCTGACATTCCGCAATCAGAGGAGGGATACAGGAAAGCGCCACTTTCAGCTGTACCATTTCCCGGGGAGTAATCCGGCCTACGGCTATTTTGGACGTCAGGCGTTCCAGGTCTCCGATGCTCCTCAGCAGTATTTCGGATTGCAGCCTTTCATTTTCGTGCCGGATATAAGCTTCGACCATGTCCAGTCGTTCTTTGATTTTTTCCGGGGATTTCAACGGCATGCAGATCCAGCGCCTCAGGGTACGGCTGCCCATGGGCGTACAGGTTTTATCGATGATATCCGCCAGGGATTTACCTTCTTCATAGGCTGGAGAAAGAATTTCCAGATTCCGTAGGGTGAATTTATCCAGCAAGACATAACCCGATTCGTCGATGCGGGAAATGGAAGTGACGTGTCCGAGCATGTCGTGTTTGGTCATTTCCAGATAGTTCAGTACGGCTCCGGCGGAAGAAATGCCGCAGTTCATATTTTCGATGCCGAAGCCTTTCAGGGAAATCACGTCGAAATGTTTCTTCAGTTTATCCTGAGCGGCATCCCGGTCGAAAAACCATTCTTCAATGGGGTAAATGTAAAATTTAGTTCCGAAAAGCTCATGAAAACGTTCTTCCTGGCCCTTGGGGTAGACGACTTCTTTCGGTTGAAAACTATTCAGTAGTTTATCGATGACGGAATGACTCCCCTCGGTCGTGAGAAATTCCCCGGTCGACAGATCGAGCAGGGACAGCCCGGCTTCCGTTTTGGTAAAATACACCGCAGCCAGAAAGACATTGCTTTTCGTGTCTGCTGCATATTCGCCATAGGATACTCCCGGCGTCACCAATTCGATTACCCCCCGTTTCACCAATTTTTTGGTGAGTTTGGGATCTTCCAGCTGTTCGCAGATAGCTACCCGCTGTCCGGCTCTCACCAGCTTAGGCAGGTAAGTGTCGAGCGCATGGTGGGGAAATCCGGCTAAACGCACGTCTCCGGGAGAGCCGTGTGAACGTTTGGTCAGCGTAATGCCCAGAATGCGGGAAGTGACGACAGCGTCTTCTCCGAACGTTTCGTAAAAATCCCCCATACGATATAGTAAAATCGCATCCGGGTATTTCTCCTTCATGGAATAATATTGTTGCATCAAAGGAGTTTCTTCACCATTTTTTGAAGCCATATTCAGTATATAATCAAGAGAAGGGTTTACAAATATTTAACATCTTTAATCGTAAAGCAAAGATAAATATTTTGTCGGATAAAAGTTTAAAAGCTCGTGAACATTGTGTAATTTTGCATGCATGAACGTCGAGGAATTAAGGGAGTATTGCCTGAGCCTGGAAAACGCTTGTGAAGCTATGCCCTTTGAGGAAGATATCCTGGTTTTTAAAGTAGGGAGCAAATGGTTTTGTCTGGCGTTTCTGAAAGGGGATTTGCGAATTAATATTAAATGCCCTCCGGAGGAAATTCAGGAAATGCGGGAAGCCTTTCCGGCAGTTTCTCCCGGTTTCCATATGAACAAAAATTATTGGAATACCGTATTACTGAATGGGACGATAAGCGACAGTATGCTTAAAGTGTGGATTTTGAAATCGTACAGACTGGTCGTGGCGGGAATGACGAAAAAAGAAAAGCGGGAAGCCGGTTGGTCCGGTATTTGATAAGAAAGGATAAATAAACGAAATAAAATGGGAAATATATCTGAAATCTTGGCCACTTACAACTGGACGAATTTGGAAGACCGGATCCAGTTTGACCTTGACGGAGTTGTCGAAAAAGAGATAAAACAGGCATATTCGGTGGAGAATCTGGAATTTTGTATGTCTTGTATGGATTATACGACTTTGCGGGTAACGGATACGACCAACTCTGTGAAGAATTTTGTGGCCGATTTGCTGAAAAAATTGAAAAAGAATGAATTAAAGAGGGTAGCGGCGGTATGTGTGTATCCGAATTTTGTTTCGGTAGCCCGGGAAGGATTGAAGGATACGGATATTAAAACGGCGGTGGTGGCCGGCGGTTTTCCCTCTTCCCAGACTTTTCTGGACATAAAGCTTTCGGAATGCCGGATGGCCATCGAGGGGGGAGCCCAGGAAGTGGATGTGGTAATCGGAGTAGGGGATGTGCTGGAAAAGAATTATGAAAAAATCCATGAGGAACTTTCAGCTATCCGTCAGGCTTGTGAAGGCGTAAAACTGAAAGTGATACTGGAAACCGGAGAATTAAAAGATATCGAAAGTATCTTCCACGCTTCCGTGATCAGTATGTATGCAGGAGCCGATTTTATTAAAACTTCTACGGGTAAGGTACCGGTGAATGCGACCCCGGAATCGGTATATATCATGTGTGAAGCGATCAAGCAATATTACGATCATACCGGCAGACGGGTGGGACTGAAGGTAGCGGGCGGGGTCTCTAAAGCCCAGAACGCTTTGCGATACCTGACGATCATTAACCATGTACTCGGAGCCGATTGGCATAGTTCCGATTATTTCCGAATCGGAGCCTCCCAGTTGTTCGAGGATATTGTCAAAGAAATAAAAACCATAAAAGGATAATGTTCTCCTGCCCGGCTTGACCGAAGGAGAATGTAAGAAATTTTTCTCCGTTGCAGGAGAGTGAGGAAACCGAATAAACCGGGAAAATCGCCTGAAAAGGAAATTCCCGGTTTTTGTATAGATGTGCGTAAAAAGTTAACGGATTCAGGTAGGTAAATCCGGTTTTATCCTACTTTCCGTGGCCCCGTGTTCCAGGTGTAATTTGTCCGGATCGATATCTTCCTCTTCGTTGTAAATTTGTAACAAAGGTTCCCGGAACGTTTTGTTGGTGATGTGTTTTTCCATCGTGAGCAGCAAGGAGGGCAACAGAATCAGGTTGGCCAGCATGGCTGCGAACAAGGTGATGGAGGTGAGTAAGCCCAAAGCAAAGGTACCTCCGAAATCGGAAAGGCAGAAGATGCCGAAACCGAAAAACAGAATGATGGAAGTATAAATCATGCTTTGTCCGATTTCTTTCAAGGCCAGCACTACCGAAGAGCGGATGCTCCAGTTCGTCGCCTGTAATTCCTGCCGGTATTTGGCCAGGTAATGGATGGTGTTATCGACGGAAATCCCGAAAGCCACACTGAATACCAGAATGGTAGACGCCTTGATCGGTATGCCGGCGTAACCCATGATAGCCGCCGTGAAAAGCTGGGGGATTACGTTCGGAACCAGAGCGATGAGCACCATGCGCTTGCTGCGGAACATCCAGGCCATAAAAGCGGCGATCAGCACAATCGCCAAAGCGAGGGAAGAAAACAGATTTTTGATCAGATACTGATTCCCTTTGAAAAAGATAATGCTCGATCCGGTGACTTTTACCGAGTGGTTTTCGGTCGGGAAAACTTTATGGAGCATCCGGTACAGGGAGTCTTCTTTCGCTTCCATTTTTTGGGTTCCGATATCTTTTACCCGAAAACTGAGTCTTATCTTTTGGGCGGTGGAATCTACGAAGGAGCGGGCCATGGAATTGAGTCCCCCGGTCGAACCCAACGCATATTTTAATATAAAATTTTTTGATAGGTTGGAAGGGAGCTTGTAATACGCAGCCTTTCCGTTATAATAAGCCTGGTCGGCGAATTTCACCGCTTCGACAATGGACAAGGGACGGGAGATATCCGGGTCTTTTGCGATTTGTTGGCTGAACCGGTCTAATTTTTCCAGGTTGGAAAGTTTGAATACCTGGTTCGGTTTGCGAAAATCGACGGTTACTTCCAGAGGCATCAGCCCGTCGAAATTCGATTCGAAAAAAGCCAGATCCTGCCGGATCGGGTCGGTTTCCTTGAGATCGTCCACCATGTAACCCGTCGTCTTCATTTGGGTGATGCCGATGAGGCTGAGCAGAATGACGGAAGCCGTTACGGCATAAATGGCCGTCCGGCATTTCATCACCCAGTCCACCAGTCTGTCGATCAAATTATTGATAAAGGAATTGTATAAATGACGGGTTTGTTTTTTATCGGGAACCGGTAAATAGCTGAATACGGTCGGAATCAGAATCAGGCAGATCAGAAAAACGGTGGTGATACTGATAAAAGCTATCAAACCGAATTCTTTCAATATCTGACTGGACGTGATGATAAATGTGGCAAAGCCGGCTGCCGTCGTCAGATTGGAAAGTAAAGTAGCATTGCCTATTTTTTGGATCATACGCTGCAAGGCTTTGATTTTATTCCCGTGGAGCACATATTCGGCATGGTATTTATTGACCATGAAAACGCAGTTGGGAATGCCGATGACGATCAGCAAAGGCGGTAACATGGCTGTGAGCAGGGTGATTTTGATTCCCAGCAGCGCCATAAATCCCATGGCCCAGATCACGTTGATGCCGATAATGCCCACGCAAAATCCCACAATGCGGAAAGACCGGAAAAACAGGTATAATATGATAGCCGTGATCAGGAGGGAAAGGGCGATAAACATATACATCTCCTTTTTGATGTTTTCGGCAGTTACCACCCGGATATAAGGTAAGCCGGAATAATGCATCTTTATCCGGTACTTTTCCGTAAATTCCCGGGTAATGTCCTGGATTTTTTTTACCAGTCCCACCCGGGCGGGGGAATTCATCACCTCGGCCGAAACGGTTACCAGCATTCCGTACACGTGGTTGGCTTTGTTGATCAGCGTGCCGTTATAAAAAGGCAGGTTTTCCGCATTAAAAGCCAGGCTGTCGAGTTCCTGTTGAGTGCGGAC
>CAJMSX010000078.1 GCA_905216195.1 uncultured bacterium | reverse complement strand
CTTTAAAGTACGTAACTTACTGATATTCAATCAATAAAAGATTTTATTGTGACTCGCTACATGAAAAGTCAGATAAGTTTTTATTCCGCTTAGTTGGGCTATTTTTTTCAAAATATAATTACAGGTACTGTTAGTCGGCATAGGAAAAATATTTTGATTTATATCCGCCGGGCGGTATTTTTCAATAATTTTAATGGGTATGTCCAATAACCGGATGTGAGAAGGCGTATGGGTTTTTTGTCTTTGGGTGATCACCCACAAGTGTCCATCGAACGAAATTTGTAAATTTTTGCCTGTTAAATTTTTAATATCGGTATAAGAAAGCCCTGTAAAGCAACTGAAAAGGAACAGATCACGGACCAATGCCTGATTCGGTTTTGTAAATCGGGTTCCCATTAACTTAACCAATTCCTCTACAGAAAGGAACCCCCGGGTAGAAGCTTGAGGTACAGCTCTATATCCGATGAAAGGGTTGTGATTTAACCAGCCTTTGTTCCGGGCCACAGCAATCATTCGTTTAAGGGGCATGGTATACATCCACACCGTAGTGGGATTACAGCCGGCTTCGGTTCTCAGATACAGATCAAAATCCTGAATAAACTGGTAATTCAATTCTTGTAAAAAAATATCCGTTTTATTCAATTTGGCTTTTATGAACTGTGCAACATGCTTATACACTTGACAATATTTTTTATAGGTGCCTAAAGCCCGGGTCTGCCCCACTTTTTTAGCAAATTCTTCGTTATGATGTGCAAAAAGTTTAAGTAAAGTTTCCTGTTCTTCATTTAATCCCAATAAAGCATTTTTAATCTGAGTGGGAGTGACATACGTATTTTTCTCACTTAATTCCAAATAGTTTTTATAAACAATCATCCGGATTTTATCCAGTATGCGGTTTATTTGGTGAGCTTCTGAACTTTTGCCTATCGCCTTACCGGCTCTAACGTCCCACATCGAAGGACGAACTTTGATTTTTGCACTGAACTGAGCTATATTTCCGTTAATGGTAATACGTCCCATTACAGGAACTAAGCCGTCTTTTTGTGGCGCGTTTTTTTTCAGATAAAATAACACCTTGAATGTACTTCTCATCGTTTGATAGTTTTATAATTAAATTTTACCGGATACTCGTTTATTTAAGAATATCTTCTTTTTTCAGGTAACGATTTGGTAACCCATCTGCTTTTCATAATGACTCTTTTTTTTATTTGACCAACTACCCATTAATATAATAATCAGATAATCAGATATGTATATCCATAGCATATGGAGTATGCGAATTTACAATTTTATAATAAAACAAATTAAAATATCCTTTTTCTAAACTATTTACTATAAACCGATGGTCCCGGAAAAATAGCCATGTTTTCAGGGATCGTTATTAAAATCAAGTCAAAATTATGGAATGGACGTGTACTAATTTTTGGAAAAAGCGCCAGAAAATCCTCCGGGGAATTTTGGTTATGCAAACGTTATTTCTTCTTATGGCCGTACCTGTTATATCGGTCCAGGCAAATTCTCTCCTACAAGATGAAAAAGTCAGCCTGAACCTTACTAAGGTCTCCATAAAAAGCGTACTGGAAGAAATCCAGCGGCAAACGAACTTAAGTTTTGTCTACAATGAGAAAGATCTGCAAGGTGTTTCCTCTGTAAATCTAAACTTTAAGAATAAGAGTGTCGAAGAGATCTTAAACTATATTTTCAAAAATACCCGGCTGGGCTATGATATTGTAGAAGGGGTAATTATCATAAAACGTGCAGAAGAAGTTGCTGCCGTCCGGGAACAGCCCCAAAAGAAAAGGACCATACGCGGAACGGTTGTCGACGACACCAAAAGTCCGCTTCCCGGGGTATCCATCCGGGTAAAGGGAACGACAGTGGGGGTAGCAACGGATATAGACGGCAAGTACGAATTATCCGTAGAGGATAATCCGGACCTCATCCTTCACTTTACCTATCTCGGTATGAAAGCCCAGGAAATAAAAATAGGTACGCATACGGAAATCAATGTGGAAATGCAGACCGATGCGACCGATCTGGGAGAAGTGATGGTAGTTGCTTACGGAACCACCAAAAAAGAATCGTTTACAGGTTCGGCCGTCAGTGTAAAAGGTGACGATGTCATCAAAGCCGCGGCTTCTCAGGTATCCCCCGAACGGGCGTTGCAAGGGGTGGTGGCAGGTGTTCGGTTTTCCGGAGGAGGCGGACAACCGGGAGACGTCGCTTCCATTCAGATTCGGGGTATCGGTTCTATCAACGAATCCACCGACCCGTTATACATCATTGACGGAGTACCTATTGAATCCCGTTTAAGCATGCTTAATCCCAACGATATCGAAAGCATGACCGTACTGAAAGATGCCGCCGCGACCTCTTTGTACGGTTCCCGGGCTTCCAATGGGGTAGTGATCATCACCACCAAAAAAGGGCAGGAAGGAAAAACAAAATTTGAAGTGACTTACGAAAGAGGCTGGTCAATGCCGGTTATGAAAAACATCCTGAAAGATGCCTGGATGAACGGGCGGGAATTGACGGAATACTCGGTAGAAGCTTTGAAAAACAGCTACCTATATGGAAGAAAGGCTTTACCGGGACAAACCAATTACGATGCCAACAATTCCGCCATTCAGGAAGAAGCCTTCAGTTATGCCCTGCAAAATTTGTACTCCAGAGCCGGTTTACTTCATCCGGACGATCCGCTGGACGGCAGCGTATTCGACCCGGTAAAAAGGGGGGCGGACCTCAATAAATACCTCACCAATCCTCTTTCCTTTAACTGGTACGACGCTATATTCCGCACCGGTAGCGAAGATAAAGTGAACTTCAGTGCCCGGGGAGGAGGAAAAGACCTGAATTATTTTGCATCCCTGGGATATGTAAATCAGCGAGGTATTGTCCGGGGAAGTTCCTATGAAAGATATTCCGGAAGAATTGCGATCAACAATAAGGTGAATAAATTCTTTAATTTTTCCTTGAGCGAAGGGGTTTCTTTTGCCACCCGCGATCAGAATACCGATTCCGGCGACTACTACAACAATCCGGTTTACGGACTTACTATGATCAATCCCACCCAACCGATCCGTTATTCCAACGGAGAGTTAAATCCCAATCCCGGTTGGAATCACAACATTCCCAACTATGTCAAAAATGTGGACGAAATCCTCATGGGTTACACCTATTTGTCCAGTATTTCCAATTTGACCGTACAGGTGAATTTTACCGATTGGTTCAATTTCCGGACCGTAAACGGAGTGGATATAAACTACCGTTCTGAAAAACAGGTATGGACCCCCGAAAGCAACGACGGAAAATCGACCAACGGTTACGAATATAAATTCAGCCGGTTATCTACGAACATCGTAACCTCCAACACCCTGAATTTCAATAAAGGATTCGGAGATCATAACGTAAGCGCCGTACTGGGTTATGAAGCCAAGAAATATCATTATTCGAGCTTATCGGCCGAAGGTCAAAACTTCCCGGTTGGAAAACTGATGTACCTGAGTAATGCTTCCGTACCGGTAGCCGTTGGAGAAGGCGAAGGAGACGACCGGCTGGTTTCCTGGATATCCAAAGTCGATTACAATTACAAAAATAAATACTTCCTGTCCGGCAGTTACAGACGGGACGGAACTTCCCGTTTTTTAAAAGACAACCGGTGGGGTAACTTCTGGTCGGTATCGGGAGCCTGGACGGTGAGCCGGGAAAACTTTCTGGAAAGCACCCGTCATTGGTTGGATAATCTAAGACTAAAACTTTCCTACGGAACCAACGGTAACCAACCCTCTGATTATTTCAATTCTCAAACTCTATATTCCATCACAGGTACTTATATGGACAAACCGGCCGTAGTGATCAACAGTTACGGAAATCCGGACCTGAAATGGGAAAGTTCCTACACCTGGAATGCCGGAGTCGACTTTTCATTGTGGAACGGCCGGCTAAGAGGTACGGTTGAATATTACAACCGACTGACGAAAGACCTGATCGACTGGGCCGTAGTCTCCCGGATGTCCGGTTGGGGAAATCTGATCGTGAATGAAGGGGAATTACGCAATACCGGTTTGGAAATCACTTTAGACAGCCGCAATATCATTTCCGGGGATTTCGAATGGAGTACGAACTTCAATATTTCCTATATGAGAGCTATGGTGGAGAAATTGGCCGATGAAAAGATCAGCCATCCTTACATCACCAAACAAGGAGAGAAACTGAATTCTTTCTACACCCGGGAATGGGTGGGGGTTGATCCGGCAACCGGCAGGGGGACCTGGAAGAAAAATACCAAAGACGTAAACGGGAAAGTGATCGACAAAACCGGCGTCACACACGACAATAACGAAGCCGACCGGGTCATTGTGGGGAAAGGATATCCCGATTGGTTCGGAGGATTGACTAACCGCTTTAGCTATAAAGGCATCGAGTTGTCCTTCCTGCTTACGTTCACCCTCGGAGGCGATCTTTACGACGGAAACCATTACCAAGCCGTAACGGACGGGGATTATGTAGGTGAAAAAAACATCCGTCGGGATGCACTGAATTATTGGAAAAAACCGGGCGACCATGCTAAAAATCCGATTGTGATCTTCAATAATCCCTATAATTCTTCTCAGAATACCTCCAGCCGAAGAGTTATGCCATCCGACCACCTGCGGATCAAAAACATTACTTTAGGTTATAATTTACCCAAACAATGGATTCAGAAAGTAGGTTTATCGAACGCCAAGATATATGTAAACGGGAACGACGTTTATACTTTCTACCGGACCCAATACGTCAATCCGGAAGTGAATATGTCCGGAACCAGCCGTTTCAATGCCTTCCCCAACCTGAAATCCTGGCGCGTGGGTATCAATTTACAATTCTAATTCATAACCGTATTAATAAAATAAAAAGATATGAACCGATTAAAAAATATAGCAATAGCCTTACTGAGCGTAACAGCCTTGGGCTGCGGTGACGATTTCCTCGATATTTCTCCGGTCTCCAGCCTGGGGGAACTGGAAGTAGTGCAAACTATGGATGATTTGGAAAATGCTTTGAACGGTGCTTATACGTATCTGAAATATTGGCGGGGGGATCAGCCCTATGTAGGGGATCTGCTGGCCGAGGATTTCATGTGTACCCAAAACGCCAGTGGCCACCTGGGATACGCTTACGAATACAACAATACGAAAAACAGTTGTCCTACGGGCGTGTGGAACCGCACTTATACGGGAAGTTTTCACATCAACTCTATTCTGGAAAAAGCGGATCATATAAAAGAGAAGAACAGCCGTTATAACGAAATCATTTCCGAACTGAAATTCATCCGGGCCATTCTCCACTTCGAAGGAGTAAGGGCCTACGGACCTCTGCCCGGGAATCTGGGGAAAGGAGGTATCCAGGCCGACGCACTGGGAGTTATGATCTGCGATAAGGTGCCTGAAAATATCCGGCAAACATTTTACCGCGATAAAGTAAGCGATGTTTACCGTTTCATCATCACCGATATGGAACAAAATGTAGACGCTCTTTCCAAAAACAAGAAAAACGGATATTTGAACTATTACGGAGGAAAAGCTTTTATGGCCCGGGTATACCTCTACCACGAAGACTGGGGGAAAGCCCTGGCTTGCGCAAAAGAAGTCATCGAAAAAGGGCCTTATCAGTTGTATGAAAGGAAAGACTATGTCAATGCCTGGAAAAACGAATTTACCAGCGAATCTATATTGGAAATCAAAAGCTCCGAAACCGACAACTCCAGTTGGAACAGCATCGGATATTATGCCGACACAGCCGGTTATGCCGCCGTTGCCGCTACCAAAGATTTCGAAGCTGTGATGGCACAGGATCCTTCCGACATCCGCTTCAGTTTGCTGACTTATTCCCACAACAAAGGATATTACGCTCCTATGGGAAAATATCCCGGACGCGACGGAAATACGAAGATATGCAATCCCAAAGTCATCCGTCTGTCTGAAATGTATCTGATCGCAGCCGAATGTGCCATGCGTCTAAACGATCCTACCGCCGGAAAATACCTGAGCGACCTCAGGGAGAAGAGGAGTTTGCAAAATCCGCGGAAATACGATTCGGGCATTACCATCGAAGACGTATTGTATGAAAGACGGGTGGAACTTTTCTGTGAAGGACAACGTTGCTGGGATTTATGGAGAAATCAAAAAACGGTCGTGCGCTGGGAGAATATCGAAGAAAAGGAAGCGAAAGGGCATTGGGACCGGATCGGAGTCATCCCTTACAACGATTATCGCACCATATGGCCTTTAGCTATCAGCCAGGTGGACCTTTGGGAAGGAGAAGACCAGATCAAACAACAAAATCCCGGGTATTAACGGCAAATTTTTGTTAGATAGAGGGAGGCCGGAATTTTCCGGCCCCATTACCAAAAGAGAGTGCCCTTTACGGGGTACTCTTTTTTTACTTTCCTTCTTCCTGGAAAATCCATCTCTTCTTCCCGGCGGGAAAGCCCATCCCCAGGAAAAGGTCTTCCATTCGCGATTCATTCAATAACAGGCAGCAACCCCGCCGTCAGTACCCCTCACACCGACTCCGGCTCTAAAGAAGCGATCAGGACAGCATCGGCCCCGCAATAACGGACCCTAAAAACCCCGCTCATCCTCTCCGTTACCCAGCCCACGAACACCGAGGTCCCGATAGAATTTCAATCCTACTCCTGTACAAAAAAACGGAGAGAAGCCGAACTTCTCTCCGCAAACATATATCAAAGCACAGATTAATAAAAAATCAGCGGGTTTTTGCCTGATCGGATACGGACAATTTAGCAATTCCCAGATACAGGAATTTCGCTACATCCTCCATAATACCGAAACTCAAGGTTTCCACCTTGTCTTCCGGGTGATGGTAATACATCGGCTTCTCGCTTTCCCCCATGGTACTAGCGGTAAAAGCAGGCACATCGGCTTTACTGAAGGTAGCCCCATCCGTAAAAGAAACTCCCGTATATTTTCGGTAAGCAGAGGTCCTCAGATTGCGGTGAATGTATTTATCGTTACCCTCCGTAAAACATTTCTCGATTTCCGGAAAAGATTTCACCCCGCTCAGGTACAATCCATCTCCGTCACCTACCATATCCAGGTTAATCATACACAACGTTTTCTCCAAAGGATAAAGAGGATGCTCTACATAATAGGAAGATCCCAAAATTCCACATTCCTCACCGCTAAACAGGATAATAACGATCGTACGCTTAGGTTGAATACCACTGGTAGCTAAAGCTTTGGCAGTCTCCAATACGATAGAAGAACCGGAAGCATTATCCCAGGCACCCGGGAAAAGCACTCCGGGATTTCCCAGATGATCCAAATGAGCTCCTAAAATAATAGGTTCTTCCTTTAATTTCGGATCGGTTCCTTCGATCACTCCGATGACATTACAGGTGAGACTATGAGGATTATATTCCGTTTCCGTAGCGAGTTCCGCTCTGCAGGGAGTCAGAAAAGAGGCCGGTTTCATTGTCTTATTGATTTTTTCTTTCAGCGCTTTCCGGTTTTCCCCGCAAGGACGGAGAATATCGTCGGCTACTTCTTCCGATACATGACAAAGTACGGTTCCCAGATTTTTTATATTCGGATTGGAAGTTTTACCGATCAGCATCACTCCAGCTGCTCCGTGCTTTACCGCATTGGTGATACGTCCCGTAGAACTGATGTATTTTTCATTCCAGGTCTTATAATCCTTATGCTTCCGGTCTGTACAGGGAACGCCTCCTTCCAGCAAAACGATCTTACCGGTAACGTCTATTCCGCTATAGTCGTCATATCCCAATTCCGGAGCGGTCAACCCGTAACCCGCATAGACAACCTGAGCCTTCACTTTGCCGGAAGCCGAATTCGTACCCGGGAAATAATCCTCACTGATCCGGTACTCTTTTTTTTCATCCGGAGTATACACCACAACTTTTCCCGGTCCTAACGTACGGGTAAAATGAATCGGAAAATTCTGACAATAAGAACCCTGATCCCCACCGGGTTTCAGGCCCCATTTTGCCATAAGGCCTGCGGCCCAATGCGCACATTGCATAAATTCTCCCGAACCGGCTAACCGGCCTTGATATTCCGGCTTGCACATTTCAGAAACATACGCATGAATATCCTCACTGGATATTTTATAAAACGCCCTCATCTCCGGCGAATACGAGGGCTTTTGAGCAGAAAGCACCAGACAGCAACAAGCGGCTGCAACCGTCAGACATACAGATTTAAACATGATTCTTTATTTTGGTTTGTAATAAGTAAACTGTTATTTCACCACGACTGTTTTTCCCTTCACTTCAAATCTCACACTCTCTGTTCCCTCCAGGGAATGTAAAATCCGTTGAAAATCCGCAAAACGCACGATATTAGCCGTAAAACGCAATTCCTTCAAGTCGGGATGAGAGTAAAATACGGTGAAGTCATACCTTCGTTCCAGCACATTCATAATGTCTTCCAAACGCGCATTATCGAATAAAAACCGGCCGTTTTTCCAAGCCACATACTGATCCACATCTACCGTACGCACCTCGATCTCTTCCGATTCGGAAGAATATACCGCTTGTTGTGAAGGTTTTAAAAGGACTTCCCGATAAGGAGTGCGGACATTCACCGATCCCTCTATTAAAGTCGTCAGCATCTCTTTATCGTTTTGATAAGCACGAATACCGAAAGAGGTTCCCAAAACAGAAACCTGTACCTTATTCACATGTACGATAAAAGGATGGGCAGGGTCTTTCTTTACTTCAAAAAATCCTTCTCCCTGCAATTCGACTTCACGTTTTTTGCCCTTGAAGGCAATGGGATACCGCAAACTGGATTCGGCATTCAAATAGACGGCCGTTCCATCGTTTAAAACCAGGAAATAATCCGCTCCCCGCGGAATATAAAGGGTATTGTATCTTTGCACCGTATCTTCGGAAGCAATATTTTTGGTTTTATAGTGAAGCGTATCTCCCGATTTTTCCAAATGCGAGAGTTCGTCCAACGCTATTTTCTGCCCTCCCACTTCGTCCAGATCGATTACCCGGCCGTCTTCCAATACTAAGGTTGCCTTATCGCCGGAAAGAGTAAGCGGAGGTTCCGGTAGACCGTCCGGTTGCTCTCCCTGACGCAATAACAGTATACAAACCGCCAACGGCAACAACAGCATAGCTGCATATTGCCAGAAAATACTCCCCCTGAACGTCCGGCCTTTTTTAATCGTTTTCCGCCGGATCACTTCCCATTCTTTCTTTTTCTCCGCTTCCGGCAACACGAAGTTCCCGATATTTTTCAAGTAATCGGGCGATGTCATCCGCCGGAATAATATTTCATGCTGCTCTTTCTCCCTTCTCCAAACTTCTAACTCACGCTCTTCCTCCTCGTTTAATGCTCCGGTTATATATTTAAACAATAGTTTACTAATATGTTCGGGAGTTTCCAAATTCATTTCTCATTGTTTGTATATAAGACACTTTCATCGGCATTTGGTGTACACTAAAAAATATGAATCTTATATTAATCAGGAAAAAGCTTTTTTAATTTTTCCTTCATAAAATGATTCGCCCGGTTCTTATATTTTTTGACCGAGTTGACTGTAATCTTCAATTTATTAGCAATCTGTTCATGCTTTAAACCACTGAGACTTAAACGATAAACTTCCTTACAAGCCTCTCCGGGTATTGCATCATACACTTTTAATACCATTCCGAATAATTCGGTCTCCAGCATATTTTCCAGGAAAAAATCCTGCTCCTCACCCTGTTTAAGCGTAGCAGCGTATTTATCTTCTACTTTTTGGTGGCGCAATTGGTTTAAACAAAGCGTTTTGGTTGTCTTATACAAGTAAGACCGCAACGATTTTTCCTCTTTAAAAATAGCTCTTACCTCCCACAACTTAATGAATACCTCCTGTATAATATCATTCACATTTTCCGTATCATTCAGATAGCGCCAGGCAAAATACCGCAATAAAGGATTATATTTTTCGTAGAAAAAATAAAAAGCACTCTCTTCTCCTGCAGCAAAGGCCGACACCATATCCAAAGATTCATTTTTATCCACGCGACAGCTTTTTTTGAGACCCAACAAAATTAGAAAAAGAATTTAAATTTAAAATCCTCATCCACATTTTAATTGTTGCATTTACTCTTAATCAGCCTGTCGGATAAAAATATAACAAATTCTTTTTCTTTTCCCCGAAAAATTAACACTCTATAAAAAGTCTATTCCTTCAGGGATCCGGCAGTACCCGAATAACCGGAAATTCTGCCTTTTATCGGATGTCGGCTGAACCGATACCCCGAAGGTAGTGAATTTTTGTAATGGTAGCTTTCAAAGTCTCCAAACCCTTCGGAAAAGTCCGGACTTTCCTTTCGTTTCAATATCCGGCAGCTTCGGCTATTTTCCGCGGGATATCGGTATTATCGAGCTTGCCGTTAAACAATTCCGATCCCGTACCGATAGCGAAGACGGGAACAACTCCAGCCGAATGTCCGCCGCTCGTCCAACCGACCATAGCGATTTGATCCAGTATTTTTATCGCTTCGGAAGCAAGCAATTCATTTTCGGCATACAGGTCTTTTTCCATTTTTACCCGGCCTTTACCGAAAGTTTCCCGATACACTTCTTTCAAGCGGTTTTCCTGCGTATCGTTCAAGGGAACATCTTCCCAGAACCCCAGATTATCCCGCAGCAACTGTTTTAACTCTTCCCAGGACACTTTACCACCTTTTTCCTGACGTAAAGCTTTGATCTTAGCCGTCAGTTCCTCCTTGGATAGCTGTTGTTCCTGCAAAACTTTCAGATTCAAAGCATACTTTCCGGTACCCAAAGAAATCCCTCCGGTTTCATGGTCGGCAGTTACTACGATCAAAGTTTCCTCCGGATGTTGCCGATAAAAATCCAGAGCTTTGTCGATAGCCTCCGCCATATCCACCACTTCCGTAAATACGGTGGCCGCATCGTTGCCATGACAAGCCCAGTCGATTTTTCCTCCTTCTACCATCAGGAAAAAGCCCTTATCCTTATTTCCGGCCAAGTAGTGTATGGCGTTATCCGTAATCTGAGCCAGCGTTAAATCTCCTTCTTCCCGGTCGATGGCATACGGCAAACTCGCCGGATCGTTGCCTTCTTTCTGAATCCAAACGATCTTCCCCGACTTTCCGGATTGATTTCGGAATTCCTCTATGCCCCGGAGCACCACATAACCCGAATCCTGCAATAAGGAAAACAATTCGGGAGCCGTACTGTCTTTCGGATTTTTAGGTTGCAGGAAACCGGCTCCCGCATATAAATCGAAACCGGTCTTAGGCAAATCCGTCCCGATCTGATAATACATCGAACGGCTAGGCTGATGAGCATAAAAAGCTGCAGGAGTAGCATGATCCACACTGACACTGGTAGTAATACCGACCCTTCTGCCCGCTTTTTTCGCCTGAGCGGCTATACTGTACAAAGGTCCCTGATGCAAACTATCCATTCCGATGGTTCCGTTTTTGGTCTTCGTACCTGTAGCCAGAGCGGTTCCCGCCGCAGCAGAACAGGTAACCGAATTGTATTTCGAATAGGTCGTCGCAAAATTGACAACCGGGAACTGTGTAAAATTCAAAGGCTTTACACCGATGCGTCCTTCTTTTTCGGCCAGAAACATTTCTGTCCCGTTGACCTGATTTACCCCCATTCCGTCTCCGATAAAATAAAAGACGTACTTCGCCTTTTTCTGCTGGGGAGACGATTGGCATTGCGTCAACAGGGTACCTCCCAGGACTGCAAATAATAACAAATAAATAATTCTTTTCATAAGTTGACGATTAAATAGAATTCGCTCTTCCGCCGTAGCAGCTGTGTGCGGACGGCTTATTTTTTCTCCTTCCGATTATTTTTCAAAACTAATCATAAAGAACGAAAGTCCAAAAGTTTTCACTTCCGGACTTTCATAAATTAAGGAATGAATGGTT